>NZ_JBIWAP010000038.1:0-93632 GCF_044760075.1 Kitasatospora sp. NPDC098663
TCCCCCACCCCCCGCGCGGGGGGGGGGGGGCCCCGGGGGGGGGGGGGGGGGGGGGGGGGGGGGGGGGGGGGGCGCCCCCCCCCCCCCCCCCGACGGCGGGGGCCGCCAGACGGCGTCAGCGCACGGTCACGGTGAACACGGGGGAGGCGACGTCTCCGCTGACGATGCGCAGCTCGTTCAGGCCCTTGATGCCGAGCTTCACGCCGAGCGAGTAGGAACCGTTGTGGTTGGTGGGGACGGAGGCCGGCAGGGTGACCCACTTGCCGTGCTGCTTCTGCTGCAGGGTCACCTTGGTGCCCGCCTTGAGACCGGTGGTGGTGCCGTTGACCCGGAACAGCTGCCAGGCCTGCACGGACGTGACGGACGGCTTGGCGGTGATGCTGGCCTGCGCGGCGGCCTGCTGCGTGGTGGACGTGGGGTAGGCGGCCGGGGCGGCCGCCATGGCGGCGGTGCCCGCCAGTCCGAGGGAGAGCACGGCGACGGTGGTCACGGCGGCCAGACGCAGGGAGTTCCGCTTGGAGACGATCACGGGTGCCCCTTTCAAGGGGAGGTGATTGCTCGGCCCGAAGAGCACGGTCGGCGCGATTCGGGCTCTGTCATCTGTAGGGACGCCGCGCTCCACGCTTCGGTTGTGAGCGGATCGTCACCGCCTTGTAACAGTCGGCGATGCCTCGGAGTTCCCAACCCCCGCCGGTGTTGTCCGGCCGCAATTCGGTAGCGGACCGAGCGGTGCTTCGGGCAGGCTCGCGCGCATGGTCTCGGTGTTGCAGAACGTGGCGATCGACTGTGCGGATGCCTACGGGCTGGCTCGGTTCTGGAGTGAGGTGCTCGGTCATCCGCTGCACCCGGAGGACGGCCCGGGTGATCCGGAGACCGCGGTGATGCTGCCGGCGGGCCAGCTGTTGTACTTCCACCAGGTGCCGGAACCGAAGACCATCAAGAACAGGGTCCACCTGTGCCTGCGTCCGGAGACCACCCGCGAGGAGGAGGTCGAGCGGCTGCTGAACCTCGGGGCCACCCTCGTCGACGACCGCCGGGAACCCGATGGTGCCGGCTGGGCCGTCCTCGCGGACCCCAACACACGTGACTACCAGTTCTGCTGAGTTTACCGTCACGTCAGAGCACGCAAGAGGCCCCGCACGGTCAGAGAGACCGCACGGGGCATCGTCGTACATGGAGCCCACCAGATAGGGCGAGCTACTGGGATCAGTCCCACTCGATCCGCTGACCCTCGGCACTCACGCTCATCCGCAGCCGCTCGCCCGTGGGCTCACCCGCGACCCGCCACCGGGTGACCAGCTCGGCCACCGCGTCCCAGAGACGCACCGGCCCGCCCTGTCGGACCAGCCAGCGGCCCTCGTCCTCGAACACCACGGCCCATGACCCGCCGTCCACGTCCACCAATACGTACTCGGTGCGTCCGTTCCGGGGCATGGCGAAGTACTGCGCCGTGGGTGCTGCGAACTGCGCGACGAACCGGGCCGCCCACCGGTCGAGCACGTCAGCGCCGATGCCCGCCGGACGGGCCTCGCCCTGGTCGAGCGCGGGCAGCATGCCGAGCGGCGGGGGCATGTGCGGGCGGGCGAGCATGAACGACACACCGCCACCAAGTACCGGACCGGTTGCCGTGCCGTCCTCGGCCACCGTGAGCCGCACCAGCTCGGAAGCGTTCATCCAGCCGCCTACGGTCACCAGGATTTCGCCGCCCGGCCGAGTCTGCGCGATCCATTCGGCTGGAATGGTCCGGACCCCGCAGGTGGCGATGATCCGGTCATACGGCGCCCCCTTGGCGTGACCGGCGAGCCCGTCGCCCGTGACCAGCTCGGGCCAGAAGCCGAGCCCGCCGAGCGCCACGGAGGCCCGAGCCGACACGTCCGCGTCCACCTCGATAGATGTCACCTGGTCGTCGCCAAGGACGTGCGTCAGCAAGGCGGTTGAGTATCCGGTGCCGGTCCCCACCTCCAGCACGGTCATGCCGGGCTGCACCCGCAGGTCTTCGAGCATCCGGACCACCAGGCCGGGCAGCGTTGAGGACGACGTGGGCACCTGCGCCAACCGGCCCTCAACCTGTCGGGGGACCACACAGCCGGCGAGCTGCGTCACCAGCGTGTCGTCCTCGTACACGCGGCCGATCAGCTCGGGCCACTCCTCCAGAGACACGGGCCGGTACCACCCGTCGCCGTCGTACTCGAACCAGCCATCCCGCAAGAACGCCTCACGCGGCACAGCCAGCACCGCCGCTTCCCACTCGGGGGCCACGATCACCCCCGCCCCCTTGAGCTGCGCGGCCAGCACCGCCCGCAGCCCCTCGGACTCGCTCACTCGGTTACTCCGTTCTCCAGAAGGTCCGCAATCGCGGACGCGATCGGCAGTCCCGCCGCGTGCTCCAGCCACGCCCATTGACCGTTCGGGTTGCACTCCAGGAACCACCATTCACCCTCGGGGGTCACGGCGAAGTCGAACGCTCCGAAGTTCAGGCCGAACTCGCCGAGGAACCGCAGCAGAGCGACCCGGACCGGCTCGGGGCAGTCCACGGGTTCGTACGTCAGGTTCCGGTACTCGCTGCGCCAGTCGAGCACCCCCGGAGGGGCGGTGATCAGCGCGCAGAACACCTGCTCCCCGACCACCACTGCCCGCACGTCACCGGACTTCGGCACCTGCGCCTGGAAGAGATGGGCGCAGATGCTCACAGCGTCGGTGGTCTCCCCGGGCCCGACCGATGCCGCCCAGATACCGGCAGGCTCGCCGTCCACGTGGTAGGCCCCGGCATGCAAGGGCTTGTAGATCGCGGGTCGCGTGGCGGCGAACAGCTTCGCCTCGGCGGGGTTGTTGGTGATCAGTGTCGCCGGTACCGGCAGCCCGAGGCGGGCAGCGAGCGAGAGTTGTGCGGGCTTGTACTCGGCTCGGGCGATGGCCTGCGGGTGGCTCAGGTAGAGACAGCCCGGAAGTGCGCCGAGTACCCCACCGAGCCCCCGGCGGTTCTCCTGCGCGGCGAACCAGTCGGCCTGGTGGTCGGTGTCCGGCGTGTACGGGTTCGGCCGCCGGTGGTAGAGCGCGCGGATGCCGGAGAGATCGGCAGCGCGCCCACTCACGGTGAGACTCCCGGACCATCCGTCCGCCGTGATCGAAGCGGCCAACGTGGTGCGGGTCGGGAAGTCCCGTCCGGGGTCAAACCGGAGGACGGGCACCCGGCGTCGGTTCAGCTCCGTTATGACGAGATCGGCGGTCGCATCCTCGAATTCGGTGGCGACCAGCACCGGGCGTCCGTCCATGGCCCTACCTCCTAGTCCTGCGTCGCGTCGTGGCCGGTGTCCGGGTCGTTCTTCCCGTCCTTGCCCACCTGGGTGGGCGGGTAGGTGCCCACGGACGTGCCGTGCTTGCCGAGCTCGGCGGGGCTCATCTTCCCGTCCTCGCCGAACCACAGACCCGTCTGCGTCTCGGGGTCCAGCCCCGCGTACTGCCACTGCGACGGCTCCCCGTTGCGCAACGGCGCCATGCGCCCCATGCCCCACGGGGCCACGGGAACGAGTTCAGGAGCGGTGCTCAACTTTCCTCCTACGTCTAGGTGTTGCTCGGAAGTGCGAAGGACCCACCTTGCCCGCTCCAGCCTGTTGCCGGGTAGGAACAGGCAAGGTGGGGTTGTGCCCCGTCCCGGCGGGGGTGTTGACCCTTCCCCGCCCGCCGGAAAGGGAGTTCGCGGAGTGGCTAGCCTCGAAGGCGGCTCGCCCTGCGTATCGGAGTCGGCTGGCCGGGGCGCGTCCACCCGAGGGGGAACAGGACCGGTTCACCGGGGAACAGTTCGGCCCACTCGTCCGACATGACGCCGCCCCACCGGCCGCACGTCAGGCACCGCCAGACAGGCCCGCTCGGGCCACTCTGCACAGCCCCGGGCTCCGTGGCCGTCTCGACCTTGTGTCCGTAGCCCTCGGGGCACTCGTGCATGTGCCGCCCTCCGTAGCTCAGTTGATCAGTTTGGGCCCCGCCCCGGTCGTCCACGTCCGTCCAAGTCGCGTCACCGGGGCGGGGGTCGTACTTCCTCCGGCGGCAAGCAGACGCCCGCCGGGGGCTTACGGGGTGGCGGGGCGTCAGGCCGCCAGGCCGACGACGTTCGCGTGACTGTCCGCGTCCGCGACGCTGTCCCGGCGGGCGAAGCGCGCCCTGACGGCCGCCGCGTCAACGCCGTGGTAGTGCATCACGCGGTCGTGCACCGCCCGCATCCGGTCGAGCGTGGCGTCCAGTTCGGCCGTGGTCGCGCCGGTCTGCCCCGTCACCTGGTTGTCGAGCGAGCGTCCGAGGGCGCGCAGCTCGGCGAACGCGGCGTCCAGGGTGAACGGCCTCCGGATGGGGGTAAGCACGCTGGTCATTGCGAGATTCCTTACCGTCGCATAGGGGGCATGGGTTGTGCAGCCCGGCACAGCGCAGGCACCGCCGGGAGTCGAGCGGGCGGATTACGGCCGAGGCAGCATGCCCCACCTCGACCGGGGACGGGCGTGCCGAGCGCGGTGGGCGCGTTCGGTTGCCGGACTGTCCCGATTGGCCATAGCGGCAACCGCCTTGCCGTGCAGGGTCGATATGCAGTCGGCGCAGGCGAGCAGCCCGGCCGTGACTCCGCCGGCTGCGGTCACCGGGCCGAGCCAGAGCACTCGGACCGAGGTCCGCCCGCAGTAGAGCCAGCAGTCCCCGGCCGTCCACGGGTTCCCGTCGTTCTCCTCGGGCGGCTCCGGCAGGCGTCCCGCGCCGATCTCGGCCAGCGTAGGCAGCGCCTCGGCCGCAAGGGTCACGGCGGCTCTCCAGAACGAACGTGGCGAACCCTGATTCGCAACCGGGACCGCCGAGCGGCACGTCTTCGGCGCCACCAGGCTTCCCAGTTCCCGCCGTAGACGATGCCGAGCATGGCGACCGCCAGGGCGAAAAACCACCAGACCCAACGACGCGCGGCGTACGGGTCGAGCTTGGCCAGGGCGACCACCAGAGCAGCAGGGCCGAGAGCAACCACCACGGCCAGGGCGACACTCACGATGTTCGGTCGGTTCACTGCTGTCCCTCCGATCGGCGCCGGACTGTGTGATTCACCAGTACAGGGCTGCCGCCCACGCTTGGACAGAGCAGCGATGACGCATCCGTGTGGCATCCATGTCTCAGACTCTCTGCACCAAGGGTCCTGACCTGCTAGAACGGGTAGTCAGAGACCGGGAGGTGGCATGGCAGAGCGGCGCAGGGCCCTTGTTGAGAGGCGAAAGGCCCTTGGATTCACTCAGGAGTCCTTGGCTCAGAATCTCGGGGTGGACCGCTCTACTGTGGCGAGATGGGAAAGCGGGAAGGTAGACCCCCAGGATTGGCAACGCCCGACCCTGGCCAAGGAATTGCGAGTCACGCTAATTGAGCTTGGCTCTACTTTTGCGCGGCATGGCGGCTCCGCAACCCGCACGGGATGAGGTCCTCGGAAACTCGGCAGACTACGACGACGAGATTGAGGCAATTGAGCTGGCGCGCAGGGTCTCCGCCAGCGACGTGGGAAAGGAAACGCTGGAACGTCTTGAGCTGACTTTTCATGACCTGGCGATCAAATATCCAACCGTAGCTCCACAGGAACTCTTGGGCCAGGTGCGGAAATATGCGCTTTATGTAACAAGGCTCATGGATGCAAAAAAGACTCTCGCCGAACACCGACAGCTACTCGTAATAGGTGGCTGGTTCTCCCTTCTCGGCGCAACCCTGCATATTGACCTCGATCAGCAGGACGCAGCAACGGCGAGACTGCGAACAGCGATGACGCTAGCTCGGCATGCTGATAATTCAGAAATTCAGGCTTGGTGCTTTGAAACTGACGCCTGGCGAGTTCTCACTGACGGCGACTACTCAAAGGCCGTGGAACTCAGCGCTACTGCTCATCAGTTGGCGCCCGCCGGAAGTTCGGTCGAAATCCAGTCACTTGCCCAGCAAGGGCGAGCTTTTGCACGCTTGGGCCATTCGAACGAGACTTATGCCGCAATAGATCGAGTTCAAGAACTTTCGGCCACCCTGGGAACTCCAAATCGGCCAGAACATCATTTTCAATATGACCCAGCCAAATCACTTGCCTATGCGGCGACCACGCTTGCATGGCTCGGCGACCCGGCGGCCGAAGCATATGCACGAGAAGTCATTTCACGGCTTTCTCCCTCGGATGACGTTAGCAAATGGCCTCGCCGGGTGGCATCCGCCAATATCGACCTGGCGCTCTCCCTGGTGACTACCAATCGATTGGATGAAGCATGCGATTCAGCACAGCGCGCCATGCTGTCTGGTCGAGTGGCGCCGTCCAACCATTGGCGCGCCCTTGAAGTCGTCAGAGCAGTGGAGGTGCGAAAGATTTCCGATGCCCGAGACCTCAGGGAAGTTTATGAAGGAATGCGCCTAGCTATATCGCCATCGAGCGATTAACTGCGCAAACACAAAAAGGCCCCGCCCCGTTCCCCGCAGTGGGAGAACAGGACGGGGCCCTTGCGATTCCGAGACTTGATCAAGCGGCATGCTTGATGGGCGATCAATCCCAGATATCGGAGTCGTCATCCGGCTCGGGCGGCGCAATGGCCACACGAGCACTCGGCGACAATCCCAACTCTCGAATATAGCGCGCGAGTTGGGAGCGGTACTGTGCCGCAATGGTGGCGGCGCCGTTCTTCACCGTGCCGCGCTCAGCCGTGACCATGAGTCCGCGTTCGGAAAGGTCACGCTCCGCCTGGTCGATGCGGGCCACGCAGACGCACAGATCCTTGACGGTCGAGTGGTCCACCTCGCCGAGCCCCGCAGCCACTTCGAGAATCGGCACAACACGCTGCCACTCAGCCGAAGCCATTTCCCGACAGCGGATATTGGCTCCTTGGATCTCGGCGGCCGGCGAGTCCTTGAAAACCTCTCGCCAATCGGGCTCGGCAAGAACGGCGCGAGGGACAATCACCCCCTCTCTGATCTCGGCCTTGGACGGGTTTCCCTCGCGGGCCCGTATTGCTGCTGGCTTGGGTCGATACCGGTCAGCCATGGTCTCCATTCTTGCTCGCTGTAATGGTGTGCTGGGCATACAAAAGTTGCCGCAGCGCCGGTGTGAGTTTCCTCTCTCCCTGCCGATCACCCTTGGGCGCGGACGGGAGTACCCCCCTGGGTGGCGGGCCGCTCAGTCGCCCTGTGCGGCCACGTAGTCCTCACGCTGAGCCACGAGGCTCTGATTGAAATCGTCGGCAAGCTGCATTGATTCCTTTTCGACGCGATCCATGATCTCATCGAGAATCTGTGCCGCGTAATAGCGCTGCTCGGGTACGGTTACGGCTTCACCGATGATTCGCTGTGCGCGCTGCGCCTCGGTCATGACGTATCCGCGCTTGTGCCGGGCGGCCCGGTACTCCACATATGCCGCGAACCACGGTTCCGCCGACAGCGTGTCAAGGAACCGCTGATGGGCGTCATCGCCCGAGTTCGCGGCTTCCTCGGCCCGGCCCATCCAAGTCCCGGCGAACTCTCGGCTGTACTCGATCTCTCGTTCCGCGCGGCGCGCCTTCTCGGCGTCCTCTGCGGAACGCAACTGCGCCTCGGCATCGGCCAGCGGGCCGGACACCTTATCGATCTGCGCGCGCAGCTTGGCGACCCGCTCGGCGGCCTTCTCGATCTCGGCGCTCATATCAGTTGCCACCCTTCGTGGTGTCGCGCCCGAACTGGGCCGCAATCTTCTTCGCGTTCTCGTAGTAGCCGAGGGAAATGCGGACAGTGGTGCTCATGCGGTCGTACGCCTCGGGGTTCGAGTCGCGCATTGCAGCCAACTTCTCCATGCGCTCGTCTCGCTGCCACTCGGCAGCACGGGCCGCATCCTTGTCCCGGGGGCCGTCCAGATAGCCGAACCGGTCCAGGGTCTCGCTCATGCGTTCTCCGTCCTTCGCTGGCCGCAGGTTGTTACGGCTTCTATGGGTGATGGGGAGCAGACCTTGCCGGACCCCTCGTGGGGCCGTGCGGTCGTGACCTTTCCCGGTATGTATGGGGAGCGGTCCTTGCCCGCTCTCCCTCGTAAGCTGTGGGGAGCGGAGGTTTCCCGGCTTCGCTCGCTCCCCCTGCCGTAGTGAAGGGCGGAGGTTTCCGGCCAGCGGTGGTGAGGTGGCGAGAGTGGTCCTGTTTCTTGTTTTTTCTTAGTTTTTTCTATGCGTTCTAAAAAATAGGCAAGAACCACCACCCACCACCCCTCTTGCCGCTGTCGGCCAGTCCGGGCCGGCTGAGCCAAAGGCCACAGGCGCCCGCCTGCGGGCACAAGAGAGCCCCGGCCGACCGCAGGGGGCCGACCAGGGCTGTACGGGGCTCTATGGGGCGCTTACGCGGCTGCGGGCACCAGTTCGGGCACCCTGGCGGCGTCCCACGCGGAAAGCTCCTCGGCGGCCTCATCGAGTTCGCCCGACATGGCGAAGTCCACCCGCCGAGTGTCGAGCGTGCGCCATCCGCCACGGGTGCCCCGACGGACGTTCAGCCGTACTCCGGCGTCAACGAGCATGCCGCGCCGCTTCGCGGTGTCGGCCGCTTTCCAGTCGTCGGCGAAGGTGCGCCCGGTCGCCGTGGTGATGCGCTGCGGCTCGGTCTTCTCGCGGGACTCCAAGTCGGCTATGCGGTTGTCCAGTGCATCGTGTCGCCGCTGCCATTCCTGCGCGGCGTGCTTGGACTTCTGCTGTCCCTGGATTTTCAGGTGCGCGGTGAACTCGGCCACGGTCGCGTTCAACTCCGGCTCGGGGTCGTACCCGGGGACCACCACGGTTGTCCTGGTCTGGATTCCGCCGACCAGGCGCAGGAACTCGGCTATCACGTACTCGTCCGCCCAGTCGCCCCGGATGTTCGCGGGCGCTTCGCACTTGTCGCCCCGGGCGTGGTAGTTGCACTTGTAGACAGGCGCCTGATTCCTCTTGCTCTCCTGCCGGTTCAAGTACATGCGCCCGCCGCACGAATCGCAGTGGATGACCCGCAGCAACAGCGCTTCCGTGTCGGACCGCTCGCTGTTGTTGATGCTGCGCTCGTCCAGGACGGAGCCGATCTGGTCGAACTCCTCGCGGGTGAGAATCGGTGTCTCGCTGCACATGACCGGGTTGCCCTGGTCGTCGCGCACGGGCACGCCGTCGTGCATCTTCCAGCCCAACAGGACCTCGTTGCGGAGCATCCGGGTAATGACCGCAGGGGTCCACTGGAACGTCTCCCGCACGACGTGCTGCCCCTTGGTCCCGCCGGTCTTGCCGCCCCGCTCGCGGCCCATCCTGTCGGCCCAGTAGTCACGCGGGCTGAGCACCCCATCGGCGTTGAGCCCCGCAGCGATGCCGGACACCGTGGCCCCCTCCAGCAGCTCGCAGACGATGCGCTCAATGACCGCCACGGCGTCCGGATCGGGCACCAGCGTCCAGCCCTTGCCGCCGAACTCTTCGGGCATCGGGGCGGGCATGTAGCCGTACGGCGGACGGCCACCACCACGCCAGCGAAGCGGCATCCTGCGCATGGCAGCCTGCGCCCCGCTGACGCGGTCGCTGATGGACTGCGACTCGAACTGTGCGGCGAAAGCCAGCATGAACAGTTGGAGTTCCGCCATGGGGTCCATGGGGTTGCGGAAGTCGAACACCTGCCGACCCCCGCCCAGCCCCTCGGCGAAGATCAGTACCTTCCGGTGCTTACGCGCCCAGTTGGCAAGGGCGTACATGTGCCCCATGGACCGGATAGCGCGATCGAACCTCCAGAAGCACAAAGCGTCGTAGGCGTCCGGGTCGTTCAACCAGCGCACAAGCTGCGGGCGCTCCCAAGGGCTGGTCTTGGACGCGCTGACGTCAAGGTCCACCGCTTCGCGCAGCGCGTCACCCTCGCCGAACGTGACCCGCAGTTCCGCGCCTACGTGGTCGCACGCTTCCCGCTGACGCTCGGGGCTGGTGGTCTCGTCCGTCAGGACGGACAGTCGGATGCACCGGACGCCCCGAAGCGTCTCGGTGAACACCGTGCCGGACAGTGGATTGCGGGCATCTTCCATGTCCCACGTGGGGACCGGGGCTTGCCCGCTCGGGAGCGCGTTCGATGTTTCTTCCACGCGCTGTATAGGGAGCAAGGCTTGCCCGCTGCCCCGCCCCGAGCCCCTGACCAGCACAGATGCCGTTGCCATCTCTCACACTCCAGAACATCCAGTTCTGTGTGTTGGGAGACCCTGAGGGCAATGAATTCTGTGTTCTCCGCAGTGCGTCCGACCGCGCGGCGATGTCTTCCTGCGGCTCCCCCGCGCAACGGCCGGCTGCCCCGCAGTAGCTGGTCACAGCCGCTCGTCGACGGCCGGGGCGCCGCGGTGCTCTCCGGGCGGTGACGCGGTTCTCACGTCCGGTTCAGCGCGGCGTGGCGGCGAGCGGTCGGACGGCTTCCAGCACGTGGCGGCGGAGCCACCGGGACGCGGGATCGTCGTCGAGTCGGCGGTGCCAGCGCAGTTCGATGTCGGCCGCCGGCATCTCCAGCGGCACCTTGTGCCACCGGAGGGGCACCTGTCGCTCGACGAGGTGCTCCGCCACCACCCGGGGGCCGAGGCAGATGACGTCTCCCTCCAGCGCCATCAGGGCCGCCACGGCGAAGGAGGGAACCACGGCGACGACGCGGCGGGAGCGGCCCAGGCGGTGAAGGGCCTCGTCCAGCGGCCCGTGCGCGAGGCCTCGGCGGGAGGCGGAGATGTGCGGGTGGGCGCACAGGTCGTCCACCGTCAGCCGTGCGGCCTGGCCCAGCGCGGAGTGCGCCGCCACCACGGCGACGAAGTGGTCGGAGAACAGCGTTCGCGCGCGCACGTCCGGAGGGGGCGGGTCGGCGACGCCGATGTCGAGGTCCAGCGAGCCGTCGCGTAGCCGGTCGGGTTCCTTGGAGTCCTGGGCGACGAACCGCAGGCGGACCTCGGGTGCCTCGGCGGCGATCCGGTGGGTGAGGCGGGGCGCGAGGACGGGGCTGAGCCCGTCGTTGACGCGGATCGCGAAGGTGCGCCGCCACGACCGCGGGTCGCTTCCCGCAGCATCCACCCGGAGTTCGGCCGCAGCCTCCAGCAGCGCCTTGACCCTGACGGCCGACCGCTGGGCAAACGGGGTGGGCACGAGGCCCCGGCCGGCGCGCACCAGGATCTGGTCGTTCATCGCCCGTCGCAGCCGGCCCAGGGCCCTGCTGGTGGCCGGAATGGACAGATGAAGGCGCGTCGCGGCCGCGGACACGCTGCCGGTGTCCATCAACGCGTCGAACACGCGTAAGAGGTTGAGGTCCAACTGGTCGGCCACGGACGCCCCCTTCGTTTGCGCCTGACGCAAACTCCCTGTGCAAAGCATGCATTAGACATCGCGTCAGGAGCGTTCGAAACTGACGTCGTGGCCACCACACCCTCCGTCCCATCCACGAGGAGCTGCGGACATGCCGAACGCCAGGCACCCTGAGAACCGGACGCCGTCCCCTAGTGAAGCCACCGAAACCGTCGAAATCGCCGTAGTCGGCTGCGGGCCGGTCGGCATGACGCTCGCGGCCCTGCTGGGCAAGGCCGGGCACTCGGTCGTGGTGCTGGAACGCTACCCCGGCCTGTACGGCCTCCCGCGGGCCGCCAGCTTCGACGGCGAGATCATGCGCGCGCTGCAGGGGCTCGGAATCGTCGACGAACTGGCGCCCGCCCTGCGCACACAGGACGCGTACGAGTGGCGCAACGGGGCGGGTGACCTCCTCATCCGGCAGGTTTTCCGCCACGTCGGCGCCAGCGGTTGGGCCGACCTATACCAGTTCCACCAGCCCGACCTGGAGACGGCGCTGCACTCGTTGTGCACCTCGATGCCGAACGTCGATCTCCGTTTCGGCACCACCGTCACCGGCCTGTCCCAGTGCCGTGACCAGGTCACCCTGAACACGTCGGACGGTGCGACCTTCGCGGCGCGCTACGTGATCGGCTGCGACGGCGGGAACAGCTTCGTGCGGAACGCCCTCGGCGTCGAGCAGGACGACCTCGGTTTCTCCGAACCCTGGCTGGTCTGCGACTTCACCCTCCGGCGCCCCGCGGCCGAGCTGGGGCTGCCGTCGATGCTGCAGATCGGCGATCCCGAGGGACCGACCACCGTCATCACCACCGGTGCCGAACGCCAGCGCTTCTGCTTCCTGCTCGACGACGGCGACGACCTCGGGCGGGAACGTGCGGCGGACGGCGTGTGGTCCCGCGTGGGCCGCTACCTGTCCCGCAACGACGCCGACATCGCCCGAACCGCCACCTACACCTTTCAGTCGCTGGTCGCGAGGCGCTGGCGGGACGGCCGGGTCCTGCTCGCGGGCGACGCCGCACACCAGATGCCGCCCTTTCTGGGGCAAGGGCTCTGCTCGGGGATACGGGACGCACTCAACATCGCCTTCAAGCTGGATCTCGTGCTGCGCGGTATCCGGGGCGCCGAGGTGCTCGACACCTACCAGAGCGAGCGGGAGCCGCACGTGCGCGGCGTGACGGCCACGAGCATGGAACTCGGCCGCCAGCACACCCTGCGGGACCCGGTGCTCGCCCGCGAGCGCGACCGCACGCTGATGGCCCACCGACGCGCGCTCCGGGAGCCGGACCGGATCCGGCTGCCCGACCTCGGCCCCGGCCTGTTCGCCTCCGGCGGAGGCCGACTGTCCGTCCAGGGCCGGGTGAGCGACGGCCGACGGACGGGCCTGCTCGACGACATCGTCGGCGGAGGCTTCCGGCTGCTGGTCGCCGAGCAGGCTCTCCCCCGGCTGAACCGGGCCCAGCTCAGCGACCTGGGCGTCACGGTCGTCGGCTTCGGCCCCACCGCCACAGGCACCGCCGCCGGAGCCGCCGGAACCGTTCACGCCGGAGCCGTTCACGCCGGAGCCGCCGCCCCCGGATCCGTCGTCGCCGACCCGGACGGCACCCACCGTCGCTGGCTGTCCGACCTCGGCGCCACCGCTGCCGCCGTGCGCCCCGACAACTACGTCTACGCAGCCGGGCCGGACGCCGACGCGGTAGCGAACCAGCTACTGGCCCTCCTCACCCCCGACACCTGAGCCCGGAACCCGCTCAGCCGGCCCCGCCGCCGTGTTCCGCGCCCGGAACCGCGCCCACACCCACGAACCCACGCCCACCAGCAGGGCCGCCCCCAGCGCGTACACCGGCAGCCAACGCGTCGTCGTCGCCGACAGACAGACGTCGACGGCCTGGCGGCTCTGCTCCCGCTGCACGTACGCCAACTCGTCACCGGCGCGCCCGGCCAGGTCCCCCAGCGTGGCCTGCGTCCGCAGGACCTCGTAGCGGCCGGCCTCGACGCACCCGCTCCGCGTCGCCGGCATGGGTAACAGCCAGTTCCAGCGCTGAAGTGCCGGAGCCAGCGCCAGCGCCACGCACAGCCCCACGACCAGCGAATACGCCACCAGGCTCCGCCCGTAGGCCGCCCGCCGACCCGGTACCGGCAGTGGCGCACGACCGAACGACAGGACCACCGCGAGCAGCGTCACCCCGAGATAGGTGGAGAACCACTGCCATGACCCCTGCGCGAGCGAGAACGCCAGCACCGCGCCGAGCGCCGTCCCCAGCACACCGGCATCACCGGCCGTCCGTCCCCCGCCGGTGCCCGTGGACCCGGACACGGGGCCGTGGGCACTTCCAGGGCTGCTGCGCCCACTCACAGGCTCTCCTCGTCCGTCAACGGGGCACCAGCCTCCCGCCACCGCCTACCGCCACGGCTTGTCACCACACCGGTGGGCCCTCGGACACCACCCACCCAGCCCAGCCCGGGCCTACGGACGGGTCAGTGCCCTCACTGCTCCCAGTCGTCGAGGTCGGGCAACCGTATCCAGCTGTCGGCGTGGCCGGTGACGGCGCGGGCGTCGGCGGCGATGCAGGCGAGGCCGGTGGGCCGGTGCCCTCCAGGAGGAAACCGCCCAAGGCCTGGACGAGTTGCCGCCCTTGCTGGACGGTGGCCTGCTCGGTCGCTGTCCGGTGCCTTCGGTCGCTGCTGGGGCCGTGCCCTCGGTGACCGCCACTCGCCACCGGGCAGCGCCGCAGGGCTCTCCCCCGACTGACCGGCCGTCGACCGAGGTCAGCGGTACCAGGTGCGGACGACGGCCGCCGTCTCGCGGACGTCCGCGTCCCCGGCGCGGATGCGGGCGGCCAGGTCGGCGGCCTGCTTCGGCTCCGCGGTGACGATGACCCCGGAGGCACTGAGGTACGAGGCGGCCACGACAGCGGCGAAGTGCTCGTTGGCGAACTCCAGGGCCGGCACGCGGATCAGCTGGTGCATGAGGGCGGCGGCCCGCTGGTGCACCTCGCCGTACACCGGCACGTCCACGACCTCGTCGAGGTGTCGGGCGACCGCGGCGGCGAGGGTGCCGTAGTCGGTGACGTCCGGATCGGCGGGCAGGAACTGGTGGACGATGTCAAGCAGCCACGCCCGGTCTATCCGGAGGATCACGCGGCGTCCGCCGCGGCGTCACGGGTGCTCTGCGGGTAGAGCCCGAACTCGGCCTCGAACGCCGGTGCCCACGTCGGCGCGAAGTGCGCCGCGGCTGTCAGGAACCGCTCGCGCCGCTCGTCCGCCTCCTCTGCGAGCACCTTGCGGGCATAGTCCGTCAGGCTGAGCCCCGCAGCCTCCGCCCGCTGCTCCAGCGCTTCGTGGACGGCGTCGTCCAGTCGCACGTTCAGCTGCTTCATAACGGCGAATCGTAGTTCGGGGTACACCTCGCTACAAGTCTGAAGGCGGCGTGTCGGGCACCACAGACCACCCGGCGGGAGGCGGCACGTCCTCACGACCAAACTCGGCTGACGGTCGACGGTGCCTCGGCACCTTGGCTTTCTCGCCCAAGTCGGAGTCTCGGTCGCTTGGGTCGCTTCAGTAGCTGCCCTGCCGAGTCACATCCTGGGCTACGGGCTCTCCGCCGGCTCAGGCCTCCAGCGACTGACCCGAATCCGGTGCCACAAAAGGCCGTACGTACCGGGACAGCAGGGCAACGACACTGTCCTCGGAGGGCAGGGGCGACCGAAGCGACTCAGCGACTCAGTGCTGGAAGCGTTCGGTCACTGATCGCTCCTACGGACATAGTCCCAGGTCACAGCCACAAAGCGACTCTCCCGGGCCTGAGGCGGAGCTACTGAAGCGACCCAAGCGACCCAAGTCGGGGACTTCCACGAGAACCTGGTCCGGCGACACGCCGGGGAACAGTGCCCGAGAGACTCAGTCGCTTTCAGTCGCTGAGGTTCAGTCGCTGGGAAAAATCCCAGGTCAGGGCAGGTTCACCCACTCCGTCAGCGACCGAAGCGACTCAAGGTCAGGTATATGAAGACATTCCCCTGTGCGTGTGCGCGTTATAGACCCGGGCTACAGTCGCTTCAGTCGCTGTTTGCTGTTAAAACCGGCTTTGACCTGCGAAAATGCCGGAAGACCGAAACCAGCGACTGAACAGGGTCAGTCGCTGGCCCGGGTTTCGGTAGCTGAGTTTCGCCGCAGACTCCGGCGGTTCGCGTCCCCACGTCCTCGCTCGGATAGTCTGTGTGAGCTATCTTCTGGACTTCGGTCGCTTCAGTCGCTGATCCGGCGCCCACCAGTGCCCTGACCTGGCTATTTGCCCTCAGCGACTGAACGAGCGACTCAAGTCCGAGCAGCTACCAACCATGGGGAGAGGGACCAGCGTGACGGCGCCTAAGGCCGTGGGGAGCGACCGAGCGTTTCGGCAGCCGGATGCGCTGGCCGTCGCGCGCTGGTGCGCAGTCCAGGGTTGGCCCGTGCACCCGCTCGCACCAGGTCGCAAGACCCCGCCCGCCAACTGCCAGCCCTGCCAGGAGCCGGCTCACAGTCCCGCCGACTGCCCGTGCCCTGAGGCTGGTCGCTGGTGCCACGGCTTCCACGCGGCCACTCTCGACCAGGACGTGCTCACCGCCTGGTGGCGCGTCAACCCGGACTTCGGTACCGGGGTCGCCTGTGGCCCGGCGGGTCTCGTCGTCATCGACGTCGACAGTCACCCCAGCGCCGTCCCCGCCCGGGACCGGATCCTGCCTGGAATCCCGATCCACGAGAACGTCAACCTCGACGGTCTCGAGAACGGGTACCACACCCTCGCTCTGCTCGCGGCCCTGCGCCAGGCTCCTGACCCTGCGACGGACACCGAAACCCTGCGGGTGCGCACCCCCTCCGGTGGCCTGCACATCTGGTACCAGGAGGACGCCCCCCGCAGGTTCGCCTGCTCCACCGGCTCCTCCAACGGCCGGGCCCTGGCCTGGCAGGTCGACGTGCGTGCCCATGGCGGCTACATCGTCGCCCCCGGCACCGTGACCACCGCCGGTACCTACACCGCGCTCCCCGGGGCAAGGACCCCCGCGCCCCTGCCCCAGTGGCTCAGCGACGAACTCGTCCGCACCGGCCACCTCAAGGACCAGCCCGGCAACCAGCGCCCCTCCCAGCCGTCCGTCCCCGACCGTGGCCGCGCGGCCGTCGTGGCGGCAGGCGGCGGCAAGCGCGGTGCCGAGCGTGTCCTCGACACCGTCCTCCAGGACGTCACCGACTGTGCCACCACCCCCGAGGGGGCCGGTTTCACCGGGAAACTCAATCGCGCCGCCTACACGATGGGAGGCCTGGTCTCCGCCGGTCACCTGACCCACACCGCCGCCGAGCGGCTCCTGCTGGACGCGGCCCGCACCGCCCGCCCCAGCCAGGACAGGCAAAGCTCCGCCGTCATCCGTTCCGGCCTCGCCGCCGGCGCCCGACAGCCCCTGCACGTTGGGAAGGCACGCGGATGAACGACAGCACCCGCAAGAGGACGGTCTTCGATCCCGTGGCCACGGCCCAGCAGATCCTGGAGTACCCGCCGGTCCCCGGCCCAGCCTCCCCACCACCCTGGCACGGAACCCCCGTCCAGGAGAGCCTTCTCGACACCCCGTCCGCCGAACCCGCGCCGGCTCCCGAGCCTGTTCAGGAGGCCAAGCAGGCCCCGGCGGGTCCGGAGGCGAGCGCGCACGGCCTCCTGCCGGACTCGCTGTCCGACCGGGGCAACGCCAAGCTCTTCGTCCACCTCTACGGAGGCGACTACCGCCACGTCCCCGGCCTCGGCTGGTACCGCTGGGCGGCGCACCGCTGGCAGCTCGACGAGGACGACACCGTCCTGTGGGCCGCCGGCGAGATGGCCGAGAGCATCGCCACCCACGACTCCCGCGGCGTCTACACCAACACCGATCTGCGTCGGCACCGCCGCCGGGCCCTCTCCACCTCGGGCATGAACGCCATGCTCGCCCAGGCCAAGTCCGCCCCGGGCATGGTCCTCAACGCCGCCCTCCTGGACGCGGACGCCTACGCCCTGTGCACCCCCGGCGGCGTGGTCGACCTGCGCACCGGCGCCATCGTCCCGCCCGACCCGAAGGTCCACCACCACTCCCGCTCCACCACCCTGGCCCCCGCCCGGATGCGGACCCCGCGCTGGGACCGCTTCCTCACCGACACCTTCGGCGACGACAAGGAAGGCCGGCAGACCCGCGACTTCCTCCACCTGCTGCTCGGCTACTCGATCAGCGGCGACGTCGGCGCCCAGGTCATGCCGTTCCTCTACGGCCAGGGCAAGAACGGCAAGAGCGTCCTGCTGGACGTCATGATCCAGCTCCTCGGCGACTACGCGGACGCGGCCCCGCCTGGCTTCCTGATGGCCAAGACCTTCGACGGGCACCCCACGGACCTCGCCGAACTCCACGGCCGGCGCATCATCGTCTGCTCGGAACTCAAGCCCGGCGACCGCTTCGACGAGGCCCGGGTGAAGCTCCTCACCGGCGGCGACAAGATCAAGGCCCGCCGGATGCGCCAGGACTTCTTCTCCTTCGAACCGACCCACAAGCTCTGGCTGCTCGGCAACCACCGCCCCGAGGTCGGCACCGGCGGCTTCGCCTTCTGGCGCCGCATGCGCCTGATCCCGTTCGAACGGGTCGTCCCCGAGGAACGTAAGATCGACAACCTGGCCCACGTCCTCGTCGCCGAGGAGGGCCCCGGCATCCTCGCCTGGCTCATCGACGGCGCCCGCCGCTACTTCGCCGGCGAGAAGGACCTCGCCGGCCCCCAGCGCGTCCAGGTCGCCACCACCGCCTACGCCGAGACCGAGGACCACGTCGGCCGCTTCCTCAAGGAGGCCTGCATCACAGGCGAGGGCATGCGCGCCGAACAGTCCCAGCTCTTCGGCGCGTACACCCGCTGGTGCGGATTCGAAGGCGCCAATCCCGTATCCGGTCGTGCGTTCGCTGCACGAGTTCGCGAGACACTGGGTATGACCTCCCCCAAGGAGATGGTCCTGTCCAACAGTCGCAAGTACTACCCGGGCATCGGCCTGATCACCGACGACACAGAGGAGCAGAACGCGTGAGCGCGCTGATCGACCCGGCCGAGCTCGCCCACGAAACCGATCTCGTCTGGCTTGAGGACACCACCGACCTCGACTACGTGCGCCAGTCCCTGGACCGTCTCACCACCCGTCGCGGCCGTCCCGCCTACCACCGCGACGGCCGCATGGTCGGCTACGCCATCCTCGGCCCCGACGCCAGGTCCTCCCGGGCCTCCGGCACCTTCCGCCGCCGCGTCTTCTGGCTCCTGCCACACGACCGCGACCAGGACCCCGAGGGCCTCTACTCCACCGGCGCCCCCTCCGAAGCCGTCGACCCGCGCACCGTCGCCCCCGGCGTCAAGGGGTACAAGACCGAGCGCTCCGAGGGCGGCCCGGCCTCGCCGGCGATGCTTGAACTGGGGATAACGCTTCCGAAGGCGTGACCGTATCGGCGTGGGTGCACTCGCACCCACGCCGTTCTGCTCAGGCGGCTGCTTTTCGTCCGGCTCCGGCGGTTACGGCTCGGCGTCCGGGCGGCGCTTCTCCTCGAAGAGAGCCGACTGCCCCGCCAGGAGGCTGTCCAGGAACCGGCCGTGCTGCGAGGGCGTACGGTACTGAGGCTCCAGGGCTGGGGTGAGGGCCTGCGGAACCTCTGCTTGCGGAACGCCGGCCTGTGGGGCTTCGGCCCGGGGCTTTTCGGGTTGCAGCGTTTGGATCCGTAGGGTTTCGCTCTGGAGGACTCGGGCCCGGAGGACTTGGGTCTGCGGAACCTCGACCTGGCGGACCCGCCCGGCGCCCAGCACACCGAGCGCCTCGGCGAGGCAGGTCATCGCCTGACCGGTCTCGGCCTCCCTCTCCCCCGGCCTCTCCCCCGGCCTCTCCGCCGGCCTCTCCCCCGTGGTGATCTCGTCCTCCACCTGGGTGCGGCCGCGCGGCGACGTATGTGCCTTCGCGGCTCTCCCTGCCTTCGCACCGCCACGGCCGGCCACCGCCGCCCCCGTGCGCGACGCGGCGGACTCCTTCCGAAGCCGGTCGACCTCCGTCTCCAGTGCCGCCAGGCGCATCCGCAGGTCGTCGAGCTCGCTCATGCTCCCCCTCGTTCAGGACCGTCCCCGGCCTCCCACGGCCGTTGACGTGCCGCTTCAGCCTAACCGGGCGCTCCCGGGCCGTCGCCTCCGGCTACGGACTTGGCCACGGGCACGCCAGTTCGTTCGACAACCACACGTTCGCCAAAGGCGACGGCGCGTAGTGCGGACGCTGCCGCAGAGCCGTCACTTCGCCTCCTGGGCATGGGGAGCGGCCGCTGAGACCCCGCAGCCGTCGGGGCCTCACGGGGTTGCGGCTCCGGGCAGTCCGCAGAGGTCGAGCAACTCGTGGAGGCGGTCAGCTGACAGGTTCGGGTTGGCTGCGGCTCCTTCCGCGAGCTCCGGGTCGTTCAGCAGAGCTGAGAGCAGGTCGAGAGGAAGGCACGGATTGGCTGCCGCGGCTTGACGGACACGGGGTTCTCGGTGGTGTGTCCGAAGACCTGGTCGATGGCGGCGCGCTGCGGCCAGGTCCGCGGCAGTGGGTGCAGCAGGGCCCGGGTTCGTACGGCGTTGTCCCGGTCCTGGGCCAGTTCCGCCAGGAGCGGCGGGTCCAGATCGGCTCTGGTGGCCACCCGCTTGCGCACGTCCGGATCGGGGTCGTGGACCAGCCGGCCGTGCTGTTCGGGAGCGGCGTGCCGGTTGCGGGCGAAGGCGCGGCGGACCTTCTGCTCAGGGTATGCGAGCACCGCGTCGACGGGTTCGTCGGAAGCTGCCGACTTGATCGACCATTCACTGCCTCCTGAATTTTCTGCGGAAAATTCAGGAGGCAGTGAGCGAGTGCGGCCGACGCGTCATCTGGATCGGGCTGCCGCTCCCCCGCTGGCTCTGCTCTCCACCGCCGGATTTTCTGCGGAAAATTCTGCGCGTTCGGACTGGGCGCTGCGGAATCGGCGGCCCGCCAGCGGACCTTCGGCCGTAGTTCGGCCGCAGTGGATCAGGTTGACTGACACGGCCTGGGGCAGTCGTTCTCGACGTCGCGGCCAAGGCGGGAGGCTCGCCCGAGCTGTGCCCTCGCTTGCCATGGGCGAAGGCGGGCCGTCTCAGTGTCCTTCTGAGGCCCCGAATTTTCTGCGGAAAATTTCGCGGCATGGTCCAGCAGCCCGGCTGTCTGCTCCATAGCGCTCTGAAGGGAACGGCACTCGGCCGGCTGGCGAACGAATCCTGTGGGCGGGCCAGGGCAGAGTGCGTTGGTCCATTCCGGCGGAGGGTCCCAGCATCGGCTTCCGGTTGGGATGGGGTTCAACTGTGTGCGGGGGAGCAGTCGAAGCGGCCGGTTCAGCGGGGGACGGATCGGGATTCTGTCCCGCCCTGGACGGGCGCGGTTGAGGATGGATGGTCTCCATCCTGGCAGCGCCCACCGTCGTCGCCTACCAGAACCAGTGTGGTGGGCGCTCCTGCGCTCGGCACGGGCACAATGCTGTCCCGCCTAAGGGACCACGGCTGGGCGATTTTCTGCAGAAAATTCTCCCTGCCAGGACAGCGTGGGGCAGAACCTTCTGTCGCTTCTTGCCTCGCCGGTGGATGGCCGGCAAGCAGCTGCGTGCGCTGGCCAGCATCGGGTTCATGGATTCGCGCGCGCTCGCTGCCGTTGACGCAGCATGGCGGACGCACGCTGTTGGAGTCGGGTCCGGGCGGCATGTGACGTCGTCTCGGGGAACCTGTCAGTCCTTCGGACCGTCCAGATGTTCTCTTTGGGGCCTCGGAATTTTCTGCAGAAAATTCCGCGACGTGCTGCAGTAGCCGGGCTTTCTGGTCCCGCGATCCGAAGAGAGCGGCAGTCGGCTGGCCGGCGAACGACCTGGTGGCGGTCCCGGTCACACTGCGCTGGTGCCTTTTCTGGCGGAGAGTCTCGGCATCGGCCTGCGGTTGCGGTGGGGCTCAGCTGTGTGTGCGAGCTGCCGAAGCTGCCGATTGGGCGCGGGAGGAAACGGGATGTCAGTCTCGACCTGGACGGGCGTGGTTGAGGATGGATGGTGGCCATCGTGGCAGTGCCCGCCGTCGTCGCCTACCAGAACCAGTGCGGTGGGCACTTCAACGCCCGGCTGGGCCAGCGGGCAACTCGACTCGAAGCGAGCTTGGAGCAGGCGATTTTCTGCGGAAAATTTTCCGCGTCCAGGGCAGTCGTGGGCAGAACTTCCACGGCTCCTTGCCCCGGTGGCGGATGGTCGGCAGAGCAGGTGTGTGCGCTGGCTGGCATCGGGCTCATGGATTCGCGCGCTGCCGTCGGCAGAGCATGGCGGGCACACGTCGTTGGAGAGGGTCCGGACGGCATGTGACGTCATCGCGGGAGCCGATCAATCCCTCGGGCCGTCCAGGTGTTCTCTTTGGGGCCTCGGAATTTTCTGCAGAAAATTCCGCGACGTGGTGCAGTAGCCGGGCTTCCTAGCCCCGCGATCCGAAGAGAGCGCCACTCGGACAGGGCCTAGCGAACGGCCATGGGGGCGAGCCCGGGCAGAGTGCGTCGGTCCTTTCCGACGGGGCCGTGCCATCGGCCCGCGGCTGTGATGGGGACTCAGCCTTGTGTGCGGGAGTCGCGGAGGCGACTGATCCAGCTTGAAGTAGATGCCGCCTCTGCTGGCTGGCCGGCAGGCAATAGTCGTGCAGCGAGCTCCGGACGGCGCGTCGAGTCATCAGGGACAACCCAGCAGTCCCCCGGGCTGCCCCAGTGCCCTTCCCGGGGTCCACCGAATTTTCTGCGGAAAATTTCGCAGCGCGGTTCACCGCAATCCGAGGGGTCCCGGCCGGCTGGCGAACGACCCTGCGGGCTTGCCTGGCCGGACCATGTGGGGTGGGCCGGCGGGTCGCATCATTGGCCTGCGGTTGTGCCGGAGTCTCAGTCGTGTGTGGGGGAGTCGTTGAGGTGACCGATCCGGCATGGAGGAAGCGGCGCATCTGCCTCGGGCTGGATGGGTGTGGCCCACGATGAATGTTCGTCATCGTGGTTGTGCCCATTGGCGGCGCCTACCGGAACCAGCGTGCTGGGTGCTCCTGCGCCCGGCGTAGGCAGCTGGGTCGTCGTCGCAGCAGGCTCCGGACAGCACGACTGTGTCCGGGCCAGGGGTCGCGGCCCGCCGATTTTCCGCAGAAAACTCGTCGGCGGTCGGGCAGGGGCAAGGCCGCTGTTGGTCTTCGCCTCGGTGGCGGATGACCGCGCGCGTCTTGCCACGGTCCGCGTTGAGAGGCTCTATGACTCTCGGACGAACCGTGCCTACCTGTGCAGGCGCGGCATCCATCAACACCATCCTGGGGCGGACCTACCAGATCCGCAGCCGAAAGAAGTTCGACGCCGGCGACGGGGTATGACGAGTTGGCTGTCCGCTACGAGGCAACCACGTCGATCGCCGCCATATACGAGTAGCTGCGAAACGCCCCTCGCTGCGATCATGCGGCGGTGAACGATGGACTGCCCGACGGCTGGACGATCGAGCGAGTGCGCTCCGCATCAGGGGATTCTGAAGCCGCCTTGCTCACCCTCGAACGACTGGTCGTGGTTGAGGAGCACGGTCGCGCGGACTACGTCTCACTCCGACCCGATGTCATCCTGTCCTTTCACGGCCTGTGCCTCGTGCGAGCGGACGACGACTGGTACATGGGCGAGCTCGACCTCGACGGCTCAATCATCTGCTGGGTCGCCTACGGTCCCGACTTGGGTGAAGCCATCCAAGGGTTGTGACGTATCAGGCGATCGGCTTGATCACTTTCACAGCGTGCCTCAGTGGGGGAGAGGACCACCCCTACCTGCCGTGATAGGTGCTCCCTCGTAGGAGACCGAAGGGGAGCCGAAGCCGGCGGCAATTCCTGTGCCGCGAGGGCGGGGGCCGCTTGCTGGGAACCGGGGCACAGCGCTCGCGCCGGTCGGAGCCCGGTCGGTCGACCAGTCAGCCGACGGATTTTCCGCAGAAAATTCGAGGGTTTCGATGGGGGAGCAGCATCAGCATCCGGATCAGCGGGCTGGCCAGCGCACGCTCACGTGTGACACAACCAGGGCTCGGACCCGGGTTCGGGTTCCGGCTCATTCAAGGGGATCCCGTACCGCTGACCCACGCCGTCCGGGTTGACCCCTTCCGAAGCGGCGCCGAGTTCGCCATCTCCACGTCCGCCGCTTGACCTGGTCTACGGCGCCTCTGCCTTCATGATCGAACCATCAGCTCGTATCCGGCCGGACCGATGGCCTCGGAAGTGCTCACCGCAGTCTCGACGTCGTCCCAATCCGGGCTTTGCAGCCACAGGCTCTGTGCCGCCTTCCGCATCAGTGCTGGCTCGCCCGACCGTGGCAGAGACACGAGCCGGTACGCCAGGCTCCGTGTCTGCACCAGCAGGCAGCCCCGCCAGCAGGCCGCGGGCACAGCGCCCTCAGCATGGCGAGGATCGCATCCGCATCGGGGAGGGCCAGCTCCTCGACGTGATAGTGCCCGTCATCGTCGTAGTCGCTGAGGCGAGTTCTCGTGGCGGGCTTTACGACGGCGGCCGCAGCCGCGGCCAGCCTGATGGTGGCATGGATGGCCGGTACCTCGGGTGCTGCCACGGACCCGGGTCGGCCAGGAGGTGGGGGAGCCGGGGGCGACCTTCCATCGGAAGGAGGAGTGGGCGCGATGTTCGGCACCCGTCCGGCGTAGGCGTGAGCGCGAGTGGCCTCTTCGAGGCCTCGGGAGCCGACCCCTCAGCGGTCAGAGGCAGGTTGCAGGCCGCAGGCCACTTCACGTTCAAGGGCCTGAACACAAAAGACATTAGAAGACCAGTAATAAACAAATCTCGATACGGCGCTGTTTTCGGACGACCTGGTGCCGGGCATGCCGACCCGTAGCCTTCCTGCGGTGTCCGGGCCCTTCGGTATTTGGTTCGCATAAAGAAGAGATGGGGCGGTGCGGATGCGGTGACCGAGCCCTGGGACCTCATTGACGCCTGGCTGGCGAAGAACGCACCGGCCAGCCTGGCCGAGCTTCGCCCGCGGGCATCGCCCGAAGCCGTCGGGTGCACCGAGGGGCGGCTCGCGTTCGAGATCCCCGCCGATCTGCGCGAGTCGCTGCTGTGCCACGACGGAGACGACACCTGCATCGCTGTCCTTCCGTGTGACCCCCCGTACTCCAGGGAAAGGATCGTCGAGATCCGCACCCTGCGGATGAGGATCTGGGACGCCGACGATCCGGACCGGCGGGATGACCCGTGGTGGGGAGCGCGGTGGGCCCCGTTCGCCGGCCGCGACGGCGACGAGCACTTCGTCAACGCCAGGACCGGCCTGTGGTGCAACCGCCTCGGGAGGGTGGCCTACTAGGGCGCCGCCTACCTCACTGGTTGGCGCCGTTGCCCAGGTGGTGCCGCATCACGACGGCCGCGATCAAGTTGAGCCAGTTACGGTCATCAATTCGCTTCTATGTCAAGGTAGTTGACCAATAGATCTTGCCGAACGAACGGAACTCGGTTGAACAACAAGACCTTTGTGAAAGTCCGCTCGGGAGTCGGGAACGCAACACCTGAACTGGACGAGCTGGTCTTCGGGTTGCCGGCCGCCTGGTTGAAGAGCCCGTGATGTGGTGTGTCATCGCACCCCGCACGAGGCCTGCCGTGAAAGCCAGTTGCAGGTATCTGGTCATCGGGCGCGACATGACCGTCGCGAGTACGGTGCCGGATCGGCCGAACTCCACTGTCTGCGCGAGAAGTTCCGCGCCTGTCGGCTGGAAGTCGCCCGCGAACGGCTCCCGATGGCGGAGGCCTTCGCGAAGCCGTGCAAGGTGCGCTGGCCGTCGAGCGCGCCTGCGCCTGGCTGTACCAGTTCAAGCGACTCCGCATCGGCTACGAGCGATGCGCCGGCCTCCACCAGGATCTCCTCGAACTCGCCTGCAGCATCATCTGTTTCCGGCGACACCGGACAGCATTCCGAAACGATCAGCAACCCGCGCCGGATAGTGTTCGGATGCAAAGGGTCAAGTGATTCCGCCGGGCCGCGCCACGGCCCGCGGACATGGGGAGGTCAACGTGATCGTGGGTACCGGCCGAAGGCTTGTGCTGATCCGTCATGCGCAGGCTGAACGGGAGACGGCGGTCGACAAGGAACGGCGTCTCGACGAGCAGGGGCGGGAGGAGGCGTCCCGGGCCGGACGATGGCTCGCGGGTTCCGGCATCACGCCCGATCTCGCGCGGGTGTCCGGCGCCCGCCGGACCAGGGAGACCTGGGAACACGTGGGCGCCGCGTTGCCGCGGCTCCCCGAGACGGTCCACGAGCAGGGGCTCTACGACCTCAGTGTGAAGATCCATCGGGGGGAAGCGGGGATCGGCGAGCTGGTCGCGATGGTGCGGGGGAGTTCGGACGACGTGGGCGACCTGGTCGTCGTCGGACACAATCCGAGCCTGCCCGAGCTGGTCCGGCTACTCGTCGGAACGGCCGACGGAGACCTCTCGCAGCGGGTGGAGGAGTCCGGGTTCCCGACCGCCTCCGTGGCCGTCCTGGAGTTCGACGGTTCCTGGCAGGGGATCGGGCCCGGAGCCGCGAGGATCACCGCGTTCTGGACGCCGTCGCAAGGTTGAGAAGGCGCACCCCGGGGCGTCGATGCGCCCGGCGTCCCACGCCGGTTGGGGCGACTGCGACCGCAACCAGTTCACCCGGCAGTGCCAGGCCACCGGGACGCCCTGCCAGTTGAGGATGTCCTGCAAGGTCATCGGCTGCGGCACGGGCACGGGCACGGGTACAGGTACCCGTGCGGTTGGGGGACGGGCCGGTCAGGCCAGCCAGCGCAGCACGGTCCAGGGGCCGTCGGGCAACGGGGAGAAGACGAGCGTGGGTACCAGGAGCAGTCCGGCGCTCACCCACCAGTAACGGCGGCCCCGTAGGCCGGTCAGCCCGCGGAGCCCGAGGTTGACCAGCCACCACAGCAGGCCGAATACCGTCCAGACGACGACGCCGGCCACCACCCACACCATCGGGCCGTCGTTCTCGGTGGGTTCGCGCTGTCCGAGCCCGAGCCAGACCAGCGGGTAGTTGAGGAAGAACACCAACGTGAACATCAGCGGGACCAGGGCGGCGAACCCCAGCGCGACGTTGACCAGCACCGGGGCCGCCCACGCTGCCCACGCGGCCCATGCCGTCCGCCTCGTCCGGGCTTCAGGCGCTGCGCAGGGGTGCATGGTGTTTCTCCAATGCCCGTTAGAGCTCGGTCGGTTCGACGCCGTGCCTGCCGTGCGGCCTGGTCCGTGACCGGGCCGTCGTAGCGCCGGGAAGTCGATGGCGGGATGGCTGTTGCCTTCGTCCTGCGCGCTGGTCAGCCGCGGGTGAGGTCCTCGGGCGCTGCCCGGGCGAGGGTGTCGGCCACTGTCGTGCAGGCGAGCCGGGCCACGGAGCGCAGTTCGGCGTCGGGGGTGCCGGCGCGGCTGAGTACGGCCAGCGACTGGTTGACGGCGACGACGAATACGGCGAGCTCGTCGAGCGTGCGGGTATCGGCCGAGGAGTCCGTCAGGGCCGTGCGCACCCGTTGGCGCTGTACGTCGAGCAGGCCGCGCACCTGTGCGCTGTTCTCGTCCTTCAGCGTCGACGACTGCGCGGCGGACTGGGCGATGAGGCACCCCGAGGGGACCGACGGGTCGGCGATGCGGTCCAGGACGACGCCGAAGAACGCCTCGACCGCGCGCACCGGATCACCGGGGTGTGCCGCGAGCGCCTGCTCGTACTGCTCGCCGTAGATCGACGCGTAGCGGTCGAGGCACTGGCCGAACAGGGCGTCCTTGTTGCCGAAGGCGCCGTAGAGGGAGCCGCGGCCGAGGCCGGTGGCCGAACCGAGGGCATCGAGCGAGGCGTCGGCGTATCCGCGCTGCCAGAACACCTGCATGGCCTGGTCCAGTGCCGCGCTGATGTCGAACTGCTTCCGGCCGGACACGGTGTGTACCTCTCCCGCTTCTCTGCTGTCCCACGTCTTCGCGACGAGCCTACCCGCATCTTGGACCGATCGGTCAGTTCATCTTTGACTGATCAGTCCAAGATGGCTAGCGTGTCAGCCGCCAGCCGCCAGCCGGACCGGAGCGGTTCCCGCCGTCTCGGCGGACCCGTCAACCCTGTGCCTCCGAAGGATGATCATGAGTCTGTTGCCGACCCGCCCGCCCACGCCCGAAGGCCGCGGTTCCGTCTCCCAGGTGCCGAACCTCCCGGCCGGCTTCGCCGGCACCTTCACCAGTCGCTACGTCGACACCGGCGAACTGCGCCTGCACGCCGTCACCGGCGGCGAAGGGCCTGCGCTGCTGCTGGTGGCCGGCTGGCCCCAGACGTGGTACGCCTGGCGTCTCCTGATGCAGGCGCTGGCACAGGACTTCCAGGTCGTCGCCGTTGACCCGCGAGGCGTCGGACTGTCCGACAAACCCCCGGGCGGGTACGACACCGGCACGCTCGCCCGCGACCTGGTGGCGCTGATGGACGCGCTCGGGCACCGGCGGTTCGCCCTGGTCGGCCACGACGTCGGGATGTGGACCGGTTACGCCCTGGCTGCGGACCACCCTGACCGGCTCGACCGCCTCGCCGTCGCCGAGGCCGCGATCCCGGGGCTGTCCGCCTCACCGCCTCTCCTCGGCAGCCGGGAGGCCAACGACCGCCTCTGGCACTTCGCCTTCAACCGCCTCACCGGCGTCAACGAACAGCTGGTCAGCGGACGCGAACGCCTCTACTTCGGCCACCAGTTCGCCACGAAGTCCGCGAAGGCACTGCCCGACTACGCCGTCCAGCACTACGTCGACACCCTCGCCGCCGACCCGGAAGCCCTGCGGGCCAGCTTCGAGTTCTACCGTGCACTCGACACGACCATCGCTCAGAACCAGGAGCGCAGGACCCGACGGCTGACCCTGCCCGTCCTGGCGATCGGAGGAGCGGAGAACCTGGGCGCCTCCGTCAGCGAGACGATGAAGCTCGCCGCCGACGACGTGCGGGGCCTCGTCCTCCCCGACTGCGGCCACTACCCGGCCGAGGAGGCCCCGCAGGCGATGCTGGCCGCCCTGACCGCCTTTCTGGCCCCGTACCGGGACGGGGAGGGCTCCTAGGAGGCCCCCACGGCCCGCGTCGGCCCCACCGCCCCGACCCGCGAGGTCGACTCCGCGTACACGGCCTCGACGATCGTTGCCCGTCCCGTCTCGAACGCCCGTCGGTAGGCGTCGGATACTGACCGCTGTGACCACTGAGCCCGCACCACTCCTCGTCGACGACCCGGCGGACTTCGCCTCCCGGCTGGCTGCCGCCGAGGACTGGACCAGCGCCGCCCTGGAAGCTCAGCAGGAGGGCTCGTGGGTACTGACCGCGACGGAGCGCCAGATCCTGGCCGACGTGATGACGGCCACCAACCCCCTGCACGGCGGCCATCTACCCCCGTACGACGACGAGTCGCCGTACGTGCGCCTCGGACGCATCGCGAACTGGGCCGGCGTACTGCGGCTCGCCGCACGAGCCGGCGGCTGGGAACTTCGTCCCGTCGTGGACAGGGAGCCTTCGTCCCTCACCCGGCCCATGGGCATGGCCGACCTGCTTTCGGGCATCTACGCCCTCGCCGAACAGGGCGAGCGATGGCAGCAGTTGATGCTGGAGACGATCGCGGACCGCAACGCCGCCAGCCGTGACCAGCCTTCGGGGCAACGACAGGATCTCAACCAGGCGCTCGCCGAGCGCGAGCCACGGTTCGCGAACAACTTGGCTGCCGCAGAGTGCTTCTTCACCGGCCCGGGCTCGCTGGAAGACCTGTCCCTCTTCTTCTACTGAGGTGCTGCCCCTGCTCGTGGACATCGAACAGGCGTTGATCGTCGAGCCTTCCGAAGTGGTGAACGTCCGCTGTTCGTTCTCGGGCTCTGGCATGGGTCCCTCCGGAACGGTCACGGAGTGCGCAGGCTCTACGGCTGCGGAATCGCTCCAACCCCCTCGGCGTTCCTCCCGCTGAGGCGCTGCCCGTGCGTCACGGTCTCGTGCGATGGCGGGATTCGGGGCCGGGTCGGCGGGGATATCCGGGGGCGTCCTCGGAAATCAGGGATCCGGAGAAACGGACATTGTGCTTCATGACACGCGGGTCGTGTCGGCATCGGGCCTGATCATCTGGAATGCTGTTCCAGTCCGCCGTCACCGGCTTTGATCGGCGGACATCCGCAGTACCGGGCAAGCGGCCCGGGAAGCCCACGGAGAGAACGGAACATCATGAAGCCATCTGTACTTGTCGTGTCCACTGACCCTCAGGGATCGGCCGTCGTCTGGGCGGAGCGGGTGGGAGACAACCTTCCCTTCGATTTCATGGCGGCGCACGACCAGGCCGATCAACTGCTCCACCTCAAGAAGACCGGTGCCAAGGTCCACGTCATCGCCAACCAGAAGGGCGGCGTCGGCAAGACCACGACCACGGTGAACCTCGCGGCGTGCACCTTCGACGTCCTCGGCGAGAAGGACGAGTACGAGCACATCTTCATCGACACGCCGGGCACCCTGGCCGACGAGGAGATCCTGCGCAGTGCTCTGGAGATAGCGGATGACGTCCTGGTCCCGATGATCACCGAGCCGTTGTGCTTCGACCCGACGGCGCGGACGATCCAGAAGGTCATCGAGCCGATGGACATCCCCTTCCGGGTCGTCATCAACAACTGGGACCCCCGGGACGGCCGCGCCGACCTGGAGGACACCGAGGCGTACATCGCTGCGAAGGGGTGGCCGCGGGCCAAGACGGTCCTGCGGCGTTACAAGATCCACTCCCGGGCGGTGGCCGAGGGAACGGTCGTCACCCAGTACAAGGAGAGCGGCACCGCCTACCGGGCGCGCGAGGACTTCTTCCGACTGTCCCTCGAACTCGGGTACGGGGGTCGCTGATGGCCGGCCGTCGTGTTTCCTTCGCCTCGATGGCGGCCGACCCGGTCGTCGACGCCCCCGGGGTGGTCAGCAACCAGGAGACTCCGGCCCGGTGGGTCCCCACGGGACCGGACTCTCCGGCCCGGTGGGTTCCCACCGCCAACTGCCTCCCCAACCCGCGCAACCCGCGCGACGACCTGGGCGATCTGTCGGACCTGGCGAGCATCAAGGACCGCCAGCTGCAGAGCTGCCTGGCCGTCACCCCGGACGCGTACCTCCGGCTCTGGCCGGAGGACGAGGGGCTGCTCGGTGCGGGCCCGCAGGACGTGGTGATCGTCAACGGCAACCGGCGCCGGGCCGCTGCCGCGCTGTACGGGCGTGAGCAGCTGCTCGTCGTCGTCGACGACTCGGTGGCGGACTCCAAGGCGACCCTGCTGCGCGCGGCGCTCGACGAGAACATGGCGCGCAAGGACTTCGACCCGATCGAGGAGGCCAACGCGGTCCTGCTCATCGTGGCGCAGTACGGCACCGCCAAGGAGGCCGCCGAGGCGGAGGGCTGGTCCCAGAGCTGGATCTCGCACCGCAAGAACCTGCTCAAGCTCCACCCCGAGCTGCAGCGGCAGGTGCGGGCCAAGGCGCGGGGCGAGGAGGGCATCTCCATCAACGTCGCCCGCCGTCTGGGATCGGTCAAGGGCATCGAGGCGATGTCCCTGGCCGAGCAGACGGAGCAGTTGGAGCAGCTGCTCCAGGCCGACGCCGACGCCGTTGCCGCCAAGCGGGCGGCAAAGCTGGGGGCCCGGGCGGCGGCGGTTCAGGCCTCCGCCGACGGGGCGGCTCCCGAGCCCGCGCCACAGCGACCCGCTGCACCCGCGAGTGGGTCTGCGGAGGGCGCGGTTGCGGCTGCGGCCACCGTCACGTCTGCGGCCACCGTCACGTCGTCGCCGGCGGATCCGTCGCCGGTGGAACCGGCGGCCTCGGCTACCCGGTCGAAGTCCGCAGGTTCCGGCGCGGGGGAGAGTTCCGAGTCGGCTCCGAGCACCGAGCCCGCTTCGAGTACGGAGTCCGCTCCGGGCGCCGAGCGATTTTCCGCGGAAAATTCCGAGCCTCTTCCGATGCCGGAACAGCGAGCCGAGGCCTCCCCGGCCGAGCAGCCGTCGGCCACTCCGTCCGCAGAGCTCGGTGATGTCGACTGGCATGACGTCGAGGAACTCGCCGACGCCATCTGCCGCACCCTCTCGGCTGACGAGGCCTACCGCCTCGCCGACGCCCTGGCCAACCGTCTGCTGACGACCAACAGCTGACGCGTCCTCCGGTGCCCGCCCCGTCGTTCGCACGGGGCGGGCACCGGATCGGCCATCCGAACGGGGTCGCTCAAAGGCCGGCTTCGTACGTCCCGGGCGGCACGGGTGTCCCGTCGTACGGGAGATAGCACCTCATGCGGTACGACAGCAGGTGTTGTACGAGGTCGCTCGCCAGGAACGGCTTCGCCCACTCCCACTGGGCGCCACCGCGGCAGGCGGTGCAGGCGGCGTCCCGATGGCTGCGGCACACCGCGCCGTAGGCAACGTGCTGGGTGCGCATCTTGAGTCGACCGGACAGCCAGATCTCCGTATGGGCTCTCGCCTTCTGCGGCTTGCAGCGCAGCAGAACGCACACCTCCTCGACGCTGAGCACCCGCAGGGCGACGCCCAGGCGGGCGTGCTGGCTGACCTGTGAGGTCGCCAGGCCGGGCAGGAGCTGCTCGGTCAGGCTCGGCTCAAGCCGCTTGATGAGTTGGTAGCTCGCTCTCTTGCTGTCATCTCCCTGGGGGAGATCGTGGATCAGCCAGATGAGCGGGCTGTAGACCACGCTGGTCGCTTTCCGGTTCGCCCGCAGGAGGCGGGCGGCGTCCTTGAAGTCCTGGCAGGACTTCTCGTCCTCAAGGTGCTCCAGCAGGTTGCGACGTGCCTCGGTGTACTTTCCGAACGGCCGGTATCCGTAGTCGACGACCTTGATCTTCGTCTCGGGAGCCGTCACCAGCTTTGCTGCTATCCAGGCCCACTCCGTCAGCATGGGACCGACCATAGCCCAATGCCGTGCTCCCGGAGGAGGCCTCGTCGCGGACTGGAGTAGTGGCGGAGAACGGTTTCGGCCGACCGAAAGTTCGCGTGCGGGTGCCTGCGCCACTCCTCTTCCCCGAACCGTTCAGCCTGTCCGAGCGACTCATCGGCCGGCTGGACGGCCGGGAGGACTTCCCGCAGCCGCTCAGTCGGACTGACTGCCCGGAGTGGGTGGTTCGGTATGGCTGTATGGCTATGACCTGAGGTGAATGATTGCTCGGGAGCAATGGCTCACCCCGAAATCAGCGGATTGGGTGGCGGCTCGTCACGCTCGGTTTCTTGGGGGATTTTTGACCGGGAAATCGAAGCGGGAGCCCGTCGATTTGGACAATCCGGAAGAATCATTAAATTTTCACATTTTGCACAATCGATGCTTGTGCATTGCGGGGGTGAGGATGACGATGGATCGAGGGGAACTTCGAAAGAAGGTTGGTCATGTCATTCCTCGGACAGTTCCGGTCCTTCGGTCGGTTCCGTGACGACTGGGGCGGCGGTGGTCGCGGTGGCGACTACGGCGACTTCGGTGGTGACCGCGGCGGCTACGGCGGCGGCTACGGAGGTTACGACGACTTCCGCGACGACTTCGGTGGCGACCGTGGCGGCTACGGCGGCTACGGAGGCGACCGCGGCGGCTACGGAGGCTACGGAGGCCGGTGGTAAGGATCGCTTCCCTGTGAGAGCGGGCCGGGCATGTGTGCCCGGCTTTGCCGTGTCGGCCGGGAGTGGACCCGGGTGGCCCACCAGGCAGTGCGTGCGGAGATCTTCCGTTCCGGAACAGGGCCTCTTTGATCGGGAGTTCCTCTCAATCCGGAAGTGATCTGGGCTCGGGGACGAGCGAGAAGACCGTGAGATGACGAGGAAACACAGCCTGCGGTCGGCTCTGCGACGGTTGGTCACGGTCGCCGAGACCTCCGATCTGGTCGCCGCAGCACCGCCGGTCCCGCTGCTGGGGATCTTCCGGCGGTTCTGGCCCTACACCAAGGGCGGCCGCCGATGGCTGGTGGTGCTGTTGGCCCTGGTCGCGGTGGGCCCGGCGATCGAGGCGATGGAGATCTGGTTGTTCAAGATCGTCATCGACGACATGCTCATTCCGCACCGGCTGAACCTGTTCCTGCCGATCGCCCTCGCCTATGCGGGGCTGACCTTGCTCTCCGGAGTCCTGGGCTTCGCCCGCCGGGTGATCTCCACCTGGGTCAGCGAACGCTTCCTGCTCATCCTGCGGTCGGACGTGTTCCGGCACATCCAGGGCCTGTCGCTGGGCTTCTTCGAGCGCCGGCGGCTCGGCGACGTGCTGTCCCGGGTGACCGGCGACGTGGACGCGGTCGAGACCTTCCTGCTCTCCGGCATCGTCAACGCGCTCGGCCAGGTGGCGCGGCTCTGCATCTACGTCGGCCTGCTGCTGGTGCTGCGCTGGGACCTGACCCTGGTCGCGCTGGTGGCCGCGCCGCTGTTCTTCCTCACCGCCCGCCGCTTCGCCAAGCTGATCCGGGCGGCCTCGCGCGAACGCCGCCGGCGCAGCGGCTCGATCAGCGCGGTCACCGAGGAGACGCTCGGCAACATCGCGCTCGTCCAGGCGTACAACCGCCAGGACTGGGAGCACGCCCGATTCCAGCGCGAGAGCATCGGCCGGTACCACGCGGCGATGGCCTCGACCAGGATCGGAGCGCTCTACGGGCCGACGGTCGACTTCGTCGAACTGCTCGGCGGCCTGGTGGTCATGGGCCTCGGGGCCTGGGAACTCGTGCACGGCCGGCTCACCTTCGGCGGCCTCATCGTCTTCCTCACCCTGCTGAGCAGGCTCTACGGCCCGATCCAGAGCATGTCCGGGCTCGGCAACACCTTCTACGCGGCCTCCGCCGCCGCCGAGCGGATCATCGAACTGCTCGACCAGCGTCCACAGGTGACCGATCCCGCCACCCCCCGGCCGATCGGCCGCGCCCGGGGCGGGATCGAGTTCGACGACGTCACCTTCCGTTACCCGGACGTGGAGGCACCCGCACTGTCGGAGGTGTCCTTCGAGGTGGCGCCGGGGGAGACGCTGGCCCTGGTCGGCGCCAGCGGGGCGGGCAAGTCCACCATCGCCAAGCTGATGTTGCGCTTCTACGATCCGGACGACGGCGCGGTACGGCTCGACGGCCTCGACCTGCGCGACCTCGCCCTCACCGACCTGCGCGAGAACGTCGCGGTGGTGCTCCAGGAGACCCTGGTCTTCCACGGCACCGTCCGGGAGAACATCGCCTACGGGCGCCCCGAGGCGAGTGAGGCCGAGATCCTGACGGCGGCCCGGGCGGCGGACGCCCACGAGTTCATCACCCGCCTCCCGGACGGCTACGACACCCTGGTCGGCCAGCGCGGCCGGCTGCTCTCCGGCGGCCAGCGCCAGCGCCTCGCGATCGCCCGCGCGATGGTCCGGGACGCCCCCGTCCTCATCCTCGACGAGCCCACCACGGCCCTCGACGCGGAGTCGAGCCAACGGATCATGGGCCCGCTACGCCTGCTCATGGCCGATCGCACGACGATCATCATTTCGCACAACCTGCTGACCGTCCGCGACGCCGACCAGATCGTCCTGCTCGACCAGGGCCGGATCGTCGCCCACGGCACCCACACCGAGCTCCTCCTCCGCAGCTCCGCCTACGCCGGCCTGAACCGGTTGCACCACCCGCCGGGCGAGTCCGTGGAGGCCGTCCCCTGAGGCGTGCGTGCCCGGGCGTACCGATCTCGGCCACGGCCCTGCGGGCCTGTCGACCGTCCCGCTGATGGCCCCGGCCCAGCGCGGGAGCCTGGCCGAGTTGCTCGCCCGCGTACACCCGGGGCATCCCTGGCTCGCGGACCTGTAGCCCCCGCGCAGTGGCGCGGGGGCTGTCCGGGTCTGCGGGGAACGTCAGTGGACGACGTCGAAGACCTGCTTCTGCAGACCGTTGGGGTAGACCTCGTGCTCGACGAGCGTCAGCTTCTGGGCGTCCTTGTCCGTGGTGCTGAACAGGCGCTTGCCCGCGCCGAGCAGGAGCGGGAAGACGAGCAGGTGGTAGCGGTCGACCAGACCGGCGTCGGAGAGGGCCTGGTTCAGGGTCGCACTGCCGTGCACGATGATCGGGCCGCCCTCGGTCTGCTTCAGCGCGGCAACCTCGTCGAGTGAGCGCAGGATCGTGGTCTCGCCCCAGTTCGACACCAGGTCGTCCTCGGTGAGGGTGGTGGAGACGACGTACTTCGGCATCACCTTGTAGTCGGCGAAGTCCGCCATGCCGGGCCACACCTGGCTGAACGCCTCGTAGCTGGCCCGGCCCAGCAGCATCGCGGTGGCCTCCTGCTGCTCCCGCCCCTTGATCTCGAAGGCCTCGGGAAGGAACTCGACGTCCTTGAAGGTCCAGCCGGAGTTCCGGTAGCCGGGCTCCCCGCCCGGGCCTTCGACAACGCCGTCGAGCGAGATGAAGGCGGTGCTGATCAGGGTGCGCATCTCTGGTTCCTCGGTGTCTCGGATCTGGATTCTTCCGGGCCCGCCGACCTGGTCGGCATCGGACGCCCTGCTGCCGGCCGGCGATGTGATCAAGGTAACCGTGCCGACCGAACGAGGCCACCGGCCGGGGCCGAGGTGCGTTGCCGTCAGCCCCTGGGGAATTCGCCGCCGTCCACGACGAGATTGCCGCCCGTCAGCCAGCTCGCCCGGTCGGACAGGAGGTTCGTTCGCTCGACGGAATGGGAATCGGCCTGGCGCTCAGGTGTGAATTCCACTGGGAGCGCGAACGCTTCGGGGAAATCGCGGTGGGTGCCTGCCTCGTCGAGCTGTTTCACGGTGCGGCCGGAAAAGAGGGGGAGGCAAAGACGAAATGTCAGCAGGCGCTATGGGGGCGGCCTATGGCGTGCCGGTTCGGTCGTCCGCCGTCGCCGGCCGCTTGCGTGCGGCCTCGACGTCCTCGGTGACTGCTCGCGTGTCGATGACTGATGTTACGTCAGATTTCTTGAGTAGCTGGAGAGTTGGGGAAGTGCGGAGCCGAGGGCGCAGCGGCGGCACGTTCGTCAACTTTTACTTTCCCCCGCCCGCCCCCGCATAGTGACGGCCCGAACCCGAGAGGAGGCCCGTCGTGCCGTACAGCGATGACCGTGCCGAGTGCCAGGTGCAGGCGGAAGACGCGCAGGTGGGGGCCGTGTGCGCCGAGTACGACCGGCGCCTGGAGCAGACGCGCGCCGAACTGGCCCGTACCCTCGCCACGCCCGCCGACGGCGCCCGGGCCGTGTACGAGCGGGACGTGGCGGCCGCGCGGTGGGCCGGGGAGGTGCGCCGCCTGGAAGGCGCCGGCCACGGGCTGGTGTTCGGCCGCCTCGACGCCGCCGACGGCACCGTGCTGCGGATCGGGCGCCTGGGCCTGCACACCGAGACGGACGAACTGCCGCTGCTGGTGGACTGGCGGGCCGAGGCCGCCAGGCCCTTCTACGAGGCCACGCCCGTCCACCCGATGGGCCTGCGGCGCCGGCGCCACCTGCGTCTGAACGGCCGCACCGTCGCCGCCGTCAGCGACGAACTGCTGGACGGCTCCGACCCCACCCGTGAGGACGTGATCGGCGACGGCCCGTTGCTGGAGGCCCTGTCGGCCCGGCGCACCGGACGCATGGGCGCCGCGGTCGCCACCCTCCAGGCCGAGCAGGACGCGATCGTCCGCTCCCGCCACCGGGGGGTGACGGTGGTGCAGGGCGGCCCCGGCACCGGAAAGACGGTGGTGGCCCTGCACCGCGCCGCCTACGTGCTGTACGCCTTCCCGCGCGCCGCCGAACGCGGTGTCCTCGTCCTGGGCCCCAACGCCCGCTTCCTGGACTACATCTGTCAGGTGCTGCCCTCGCTCGGCGAGAACGACGTCGCCCTGGCGACCTGCGCCGACCTCGCCCCCGCCACCCCCGGCCCGGCGGCGTCCGAGGATCCGCAGACCGCCCGCCTCAAGGGCGACCCCGCCCTCGCCGACGCCCTGGCCGCCGTGGTCCGCGCCCACCAGGCCCCGGCGGCGGACGGCCTGGCCCTACGGGTCGGCCAGGAGGAGGTGCGCCTGCCGCCGTCCGACCTCGCCGCCGCCGCCCGCGCCGCCACCGCCGACGGCCTCGCCCACAACCGTGCCCGCGACCTGTTCAAGGACCTGCTGGCCGACGCCCTCACCCGCACCCTCGAACGCGACACCGCCGACACCCTCGACCGGCTCGACGCCGAGGTCGCCCAGCTCACCGGCCTCAACCTGGACCGCGTCGCCGCCGCCGACCTGCGCCGACTCGGTCTCGACGGCTCACGTGCCCACGACGCCGTGGGTAGCGACGATGCCGCGGGTGCCGGCGGCACCGCGGGAACCGACGGCACCTTCGACGCCGAGGCCGTCCGCGCGGCCCTGCTGGACGACCCGCACCTCGACCGCGTCCTCGACACCCACTGGCCCGCCCTCACCCCGCACGACGCCGTCCGCGCCCTGCTCACCGACCCCGCCGCCCTCGCCGCCCACCTGCCCCACCTCTCCGACGACCAGCGCGCCCGCCTGCTGCGCGCCCCCGACGCCCCGTGGACCGACGCCGACCTGCCGCTGCTGGACGAGGCCGCCGCCCTGCTCGACGGCCCCCCGCAGCGCAGTTGGGGCCACGTCGTCGTCGACGAGGCCCAGGAACTCACCGCGATGCAGTGGCGCGCCGTGCTGCGCCGCTGCCCCACCCGCTCGATGACCGTCGTCGGCGACTTCGCCCAGGCCGGCCCCGCCGCCCAGGCCCGCGACTGGCACGAGGCCCTCCAGCCGCACACCGGGAGCCGCTTCGACCTGCACACCCTGACCGTCAGCTACCGCACCACGCAGGAGATCCTCGCCGCCACCACCGACCTGCTCGCCCGCATCGCCCCCGACCAGACCCGCGCCCGCGCCATCCGCCACGGCGAACCCCCGCGCACCCTCACCGCCCCGGCCCACGGCCTCGCCGCCGCCGTCCTGGCCGAACTGCGCGCCCAGACGGCCGCCCACCCCGGCGACCTCCTCGCCGTGGTCTGCGCGGACGGTCGACTGCCGGAACTGGAGGCCGCCGGCCTGCCCGGACACGTCCGCCTCCTCCCCGCCTCCGAGGCGCGCGGCCTGGAGTTCGACGCCGTCCTCGTCGTCGACCCCGACCAGATCACCGCCGCCCGCCCGGCCGGCGAACGCGACCTGTACGTCGCGCTCACCCGTGCCACCCGCCGCCTGTGCGTGCTCAGGACCGCGGGGTAGGCCGGGCGGGTTCGGGTTCGGGTTCGGGTTCGAGGGCGGCCCGGTAGACGGTGAGGTGCCGGCCGGGGGCGCCGGGTACCCGGGCGGCACCGCCTACCCCGCTCCGGCGCATGCCTCCGCCTCCGCCAGGTACCGCGCCACCGGGCCCAGCGTCAGCATTCCACTGGCGGCGCCGGCGTGTTCCGCACGGGCACTGCTCAGGGAAGCCCCGGCGCGTGCGGCGATTCCGGGCTCGCCGAGGCGTACGGCGGCGCGGGCGGCCAGGCACCACATGGCCTCCTGCATGTGGTCACGCGCCGGTTCGGGCACCGCGGCGAGCGCGGTACGGGCCTCCGCCACCCGCTCCTGGGCGAGCAGCACGAGGGGGCGCGCCCAAGGCCGGTACGGGCCCCAGTCGAGGTGGGGGTCGGTGGGCGCGGGCCGGTCGTGCAGCAGGCGCAGCCCGAGGAGCGCGAGCGCGAACAGGCCGCGGTGCAGCCCCGGCATTCCGGCCCGCTGGAGGGCGTTCTCGGCGGCCCGGTAGTGCGCTGCGGCCGTGGCGGCGGTCGGCCCGCCCGGTTCGGTGCTGCGGGAGGCCGTGGCCCGGGCCCGGAACCACTCGGTGAGGACGGGGACGAGGGGCGCCTCGGTGGTGGCGGCGAGCCGCTCGGCGGCCTCGGCGTGCGAGGCCGCGGCGTCGAGGTCCCCGAGGGCCGAGGCGGACTGGAGGCGGACGAGTCGGCCGAGTACGGCGAAGTTCGGCAGCTCGTGCCGGGCGGACAGATCGAGGATCTCGGCGCCGATCCCGTCCCGTACCGCCGCGAGTCCGGGGCGGGTGAAGGACTGCAGGAACACCCCGTTGAGGGCGAAGACCAGCAGGGCGGGATCGGCCAGCCGCCGGGCCAGCGCCTCCGCCCGTTGTGCCGCCTGCCGCGCGCGGCCCAGCTCGGCCGCGGACAGGTCGGCGCTGCGGCTCTCGACGGCGACCGTGGCCAGGAGGCGGGCCGTCAGGTCGGCGGGGCCGTCGGTGCTGCCGGTGCCACCGGTGCCGAGAGCGGTGAGTGTGCGCTCGGTGGCCGCGACGACCGCGCGGGACTGCTCGGGGTCGTCGGCCCGGCTCCAGATGGCGGGCACGTCGTAGGCGCCGATGATCCGGGCGGTCAGGGAGAGGTCTCCCGTGCGTTCCGCCGCCTGAATGGCGGCGAGGCGGTCGCGCCGCGAGTGGACGAGGGCGTCACCCCCCGCCAGCGCGAGGGTGCGGGCCAGATCCACGGTGGTGCGCGGGCCGAGCCGGACGCCCGGGCCGCGCCACCGGGTACGGGCGCCTTCGAGGGGCACGGCCCCGTTGAGGATGTCCGTCTCCAGACGCCGGAGCTCGGCGCCAGGGTCGAGTCCGAGTTGATCGACGAGCATCGCGCGGGCGCGGCGGAGGGTGGCCAGCGCGTCGGCCTGCCGGCCCGCGCGGTACAGCGCGCGGGCCAGCAGCCCCCAGGCCGGCTCGCGCCACGGGTGTTCGGCGACGTGGGCGCCCAGTTCGGCGACGAGACCGGCGCCTTCGCCGGATTCACCGGATTCGCCGGATTCACCGGATTCACCTGAGTCATAGGAGTCACCGGAGTCACCGGAGTCGAGGAGGAGGCGGGCGCGCAGTTCCACCGCCTCCAGCCGCAGTTCCTCCAGCCGGGTCCGCTCGCGTTGCGCCCATGCGGCGCCGGTCACGTCGGCGTACGCGGGGCCGCGCCAGTCCTTGAGTGCCGCGCTGAGGTCGGTCACCGTGTCGGGGTCGGCCATGGTGTCGGGGCCGGTCACCCTGTCGGGGCCGGTCACTGTGCCGGGGCGGCGGCGGGCGCGGGTCAGGGTGTCCTGGAAGCGGTGGACGTCCACGTCCTCGCGCGGCAGGCGCAACGCGTAGCCGGGCCCTTCGGTGACGATGACGCGCGGCGGATCGCGGGGCGGCCGGTCGGGTTCGAGGGCACGGCGCAGCGCGGCGACGAACGTGCGCAGAGCGCCCACGGCGCGGGCCGGTGGATCGGTCCACAGGTCGTCGACGAGGGTGTCGGTGGTGACCATCCGCCCCTCGGCGGCGACGAGCCGGGCGAGCACCTCACGATGGCGGGGGCCGCCCAGGTCGATCGGGCTGCCGTCGTCGCGGAGGGCTCGCACGGCACCGAGCACGTCGATTCGCATGCCCCCATCCTCCGTGCCGGGGGGCGGCTGCGCTCGACCGTACTGATCGGCTGCTGATCGCCGTCGCCCAGGCTGGTCCGGTCAGCCCACGACCGACAAGGACGGCCCTTCATGACGCTCACCATTCCCGGCTTCGACCACGTCCGCCTGCCCGGTGCGGACGGGGTGGAACTGGCTGCCGCCGTCGGCGGCAGCGGGAGCCCGGTCGTGCTGTTGCACGGTTTCCCCCAGACCCACCTGATGTGGCGGCACGTTGCCGAGCGGCTCGCCGACGAACACACGGTGATCTGCCCCGACCTGCGGGGCTACGGCGCCAGCGACAAGCCGGCGGCCACCGACCCCGAGGTGTACGCCAAGCGCACCATGGCCGCCGACGTCGTGACCCTGGCGGCAGCGCTCGGCCACGAGCGCTTCGCCCTCGTCGGCCACGACCGGGGCGCCCTGGTCGCCTTCCGGGCGGGGCTGGACCACCCCGAGACCGTCACCCACCTGGGCATCCTCGACGTCGTGCCGACCCTCGACATGTGGAACGTCCTGCACGGCGTCCCGGCGGCGGTCGGCTACCACCTCTTCCTCATGGCGCAGCCTCCGGGCCTGCCGGAGACGATGATCGCCAACAGCGCGGACGCGTTCTTCGGCTCGTTCCTCGACGCCTGGGCCGACGACGCGACCGCCGTTCCCGAGGACGTCCGTGCCGAATACCTGCGGGCGAGCGCGGCGGCGGTGACGTCGATCGTCGCGGACTACCGGGCCTCGGCGGGCATCGATGTCACGCACGACCAGGCCGACCTGGACGCGGGGTCGCAGCTGGCCATGCCCGTGACGGTCGTCCAACAGGACTGGGGCGCGCAGCTGGGCTACGACGCGGCCGCGGTGTGGAAGGCGTGGGCGCCGGACCTCGACCACCGGCTGACCCGAGCGGGGCACTTCATGGCCGAGGAGGCACCCGACGAGATCGCGGAGGCGATCCGGGAGCTGCTGGCCCGCTGAACCGCCCGCTCCCGGCTCGCCGACCGACTGACCGACCGACCGACTGACCGACCGACCGGGCCACGGGCGGTCGGTCGGCGAGTCTCGGGCTTCCTCGGTGGTCGGGAACCTCTTCCCGCATCGGGTACCCGCCCGGGTCGGTGTCAGCTGTGGGCGCCGTCCGCCGGGTGGTCGTCGGCGAGCTCGGCGAGCTCGGCGGCGTAGCGGGCGGCGGCCTCCGCCAGCTTGCGGCCCTTCCGGTCCGGTTTGTCGCCGAGGTGGGCGGCGACGGCGCGGCGGGCGTCTTCGAGGTTGCCCTCAAGGTCGCCGCCGAGCAGTTCGCGGGTGATCACCAGGGAGTTGTCCGGGGCCATGTGCTGCCGGGACATCCGCAACTGGACCTCGTCCATGCCCTCGCGCGCCAGCACCTCCCGCAGTTCCTCGATCAGCGGGGCCAGCCACTGGGCGCGCAGTGCGTACTCGCCGTGGTCGGCGAAGGTCGCGCTGAGCCCGGCGAGCAGCTGCGCCGGGAACTCCTCCACGGGCCCGGTGAACTGCGGGTAGTCCTTGGCGAATTCGTCCCAGTCGGCGTAGAGCCCGGCGATCTGCTCCGGGAGGAGCGGGCAGCGCGACCAGGTCTCGTCGGACTGGGTGAAGACCTGCCGCAGCAGCTCGTAGGGCACCTCGTCGGTGCGCGAGAGCAGGACCGCGTCGTAGAGGTCCTTGCCCTGGGGGTGGTCGTCCGAGGCCAGCCAGAGGATCTTCCACGCGAGGGAGAGCTGTGGCGTGGCAGCGAACAACCGGCCCGTGACGCCGGGCAGCTGGTAGGACTCCGGTGGGACGGGCAGGTGTTCGGTGAAGACGAAGTCCAGCTGGACGGTCCCGCCCGGGACGCCGGGTGCCGACCACGGCAAGACGAGCCTGCGCCCGGGAATCCGGCTGTACGTCCAGATCTCGTCGCTGACCGCCTGGTCCGCGTGCAGCTGCACCGCGCCCGAGAGCCGTTCGGCGTCGGCGGCGAGCTCCTCGAACATGCGGTCCGTGCGCTCGTCCGCCAGCTGCCAGTCCGTCGGGCGGACCACGAAGTCCAGGTCCCCCGGCTCCCGTGCCTGCTCGCCGTACCAGGCCCGCAGCAGGACGCTCCCGCGCAGGACCAGGTGCTCGGCCCACTGCGAGCCGGCGACGGCGGACAGCACGGTGTTCAGCGCCTCGCGCCGTGCGGCGAGCCACGGTTGGGCGAGCTGCGGGTCGGTGAAGGCGGGCTCACTGGGCCGCAGGGCCCGGGTGTACCCGGCGAGGGCGGGGTCGAAGACCGGCTGCTGGCTCACCGCCTCGTCGTCGATCGGGCGGACGCTCCTGGGCAGGCCCTGGTCCTCGCGGACGTCCTCCGGCGGCGGCTGCCGGGGAAGCAGGACGCCCTGCCACGGCCCGTACTGCAGTTCCTCCCACGCCACTGGCGACTGGGGCTGGTCCTCGGTCATCGCGGGTCTCCCTCTTGCTCTTGCTCTTGCTCTTGCTCGTGCTTCTGTTCGCGTTCGTGGCTCTGCTCGTGCTCGTGCTCGTGCTCGCTGATCCATCCCTCGTCGAGGGCCTCGTCGCTGTCCACGGCGACGAACTCGCGCTCCACCGACACCACCTCGCGACCGTCGGCGGCAAGGCCCTGGAGCAGCGCCTCCAGGCGGCGGCCCGCGGTGCTCAGGCCGACCAGGCGGCACCGCTGCGTCACGAACCACTCGCGCCGGCCGTCGTCGCGTATTCGGCGCGGGTTGTGCGACAGGTGTGCGCCGTGGTGGACGGCCAACTCGGCGAGGTCCGCGAGGCGGGCGGGGTCGGCTAGGTCGGCGAGGTCGGCCGTGGGAAGCGGGTCCGGAAGCAGCAGTTTGACGTGGTGCTCGAAGTACCGGCGCGCCCCGTGCGGCAGGGCGTCCTCGTCCGAGACCGGAACGCCCGCCGCCCACGGCGTGGCCTCGATCTTCGTCCGCAGGACCGTGAACCCGGCCCGAGCCAGCCGGCCCGTGGTGCCGGACGTCGCCGCAGCGACCTCGTCCAACGAGCCGTTGGCGCGCAGGGTGAGCATCGGCTGCGAGGGCGCCGCGCCGCGCGCCAGCAGGATGTGGGTGAACTTCAGGCCATGACCCTCGGCCCACCCGGCCAGCGCCTCGGCGGCGCCGGGCTCCACGGTCAGGTGCACCTCGAAGTCCCCCCGGAGGCCGGGAGGATCTGACTGATCGTCATGGTGTTGGTCAGGACGGATGGCGAGCATGGGAGCATCCTGCCAAGCCCCTGTGACAACGCCTCGCCCGCCCGGGTGCGCAGCGGGCCTTCGCTGGACCGGTCGCGGTCCTGTCGCCATACCGGCCGGTGGCGCGCCGCGAGTCCTCGGGCGAGGTCAGCCCCGAGGTCGAGGACGTGTCGATCGCCGTCTGGAATTGGATCATCACACAGATGTGTCACATTGTCGTTGACAGACCGAGTGGAGCGTCATGCTGGTGTTCGTCACGGTGCCCACTCCTTGTCGGAGTTCCGGAGAAGGTCGGTGGTCCAGGCCGGCCTGATCGCGTGCCAGCTGTACCGGTAGCCGTTGGTGCCGTGGTGGGGCGTGGTGAGGATGTGGTGGAACTCGCACCATGCGGCGAACTCGCGCCAGGAACATCCGGGAAGACCGCGCTGCTCGGGGTGGCGGTTGTAGGCGGCCACGGCCCGCCGGATGGTGTCCTGGGGCAGGGGACCGGCGGTCATGGAGATGGTGACGATGATCTTGGCGAGGTCGTAGCCGAAGGGGGCGAGGGTGAGGGAGTCGAAGTCGACGACGGCGACCGTGGTGTCGGTGATGAGGAAGTTGCGTGGGTTGGCGTCCTTGTAGAAGGCGGCGGGCATGGTGGCGGCGCGTTCCAGCCAGTCGTCGATCGCGCCGGGGGTCAGGAGCGGGGACGGTACGGTGCCGGTGGCCAGAAGCCGGTGGAGGCGCTCGCGGCGGCTGTCGGCGAAGTCGTCGATCGTGACGTCGTCGTTGGTGTGGTCGGTGCTGCTGTGGGGTGCGTTCATGCGGGCGGCGTGCAGGTCGTGGGTGTGGGCGGTGGTGTGCTGGTGGCCGAGGAGGTCGGCCAGGGTCAGCAGGTCGTCAGGGGTGCCGTGGTGGCCGTCGAGGTGCTCGTAGTCGATCGCGGTGGGGTGGACGTGGACGACGTGGGGGATGCGTACGCCGGGGTTGGCGCGGGCGATCCAGCGGTGGTGGGCCAGGGAGCGCTGCTGGGTGTGGGGGTCCGCGAACGTCTTGGTGAAGGTCCTCGTCATCGGGTGTGTTCCTCCTCGAACGCGGCTGCTCTCCCGAGATCGCGGCCACACCGGCCCCGCAGGTCCGCGCTGTTACAAGGACGGTACCGGCGCACGGTGGACGTTCACAGGTGGCGTCGGCACGATACGGACAGCTGCGAGTCGCTCCTTGAAGTGTTCTGGGGCTGGCGCTGGACTTCGGCCGCGCGCCTGAACTCGGCGTTGGGGAAGGGCTATCCGACGGAGGCCAGTCTCCCCAGGTTCATGCCGGCGGTCCTTGCGGCCCGCAGGGCCGTCCTGGCGCGGGCCGCACCCCGGCGGGTGGCCGCTTCGCCCCCACCGATGGCGGGTGTTCGTGTGCCGAGGCCCGCACACGTGCGGCAGATGCCGGGTTGGGGGACGGGGTCGTGGCATTTGGTGCACTCGGTGTGGCGGGTTGCGGTGGGTCGTTCGGCGGGTTGGTCGGGTGGCATCTTGCGTTCCAGGCGGTAGCGGAGCACGGCGACCGCCGAGTACACCGGGGTGGGCAGGCCTGGGAGCAGGGCTTGGGTGAGGTCGGTGGGTGTGCTGCCGCGTGCCAGCCATTGGGCGACCAGGGGCGCGAGTTCGCGTGCTTCGGCTTCGCCCAGGCGCAGGCGTGGTTCGGGGCGGATGACGCGGAACAGGGTGGCGACCGCCTCGCGGAGCTGTTCGTCCGGCGCGTCGTCTTCGACGGTTTCCTCCTGCCCATCCGTCCTCGTCCGTGGCTCAGCGACGGCGGTGACCGGTTTTCCGGACTGCCGGGAGGGGAGGGTGGGTTCTTTCGCCGGGTTCTTTACCAGGGTGTCAGCGGCGCCGGTGGTCCCTTCGCCGGGGGCCGGACGGTCGGCACCCGGCGGCGCCGTCAGCTGTGGGGTGTCGTAGACGTGGGTCTCGGTGATGATCGTGCCGTCGGGCATCCGGATCTTCTCGACCCGGTAGAAGCCCGCCTCGGTCAGCTCTTTGAGCGCTTTGCGGATGGCGCTGCGCCCCTGGGGGCTGGTGTCGGCCATGTGCCGGCCGTCCTCGCGCCAGCCGTCGGGGCGGGAGAGGAGATCGGCGAGCAGACCGCGAGCGGTGTAGGACAGCCGCCGGTACTGCAGCATGGCGTTGGGCAGCACGGTGAAATCGCGCACGTGGGCGCTACGATGGACGCGCATCGGGAGTTGGTCTCCTGTTGCCGGACCCCGGAGCGTTGGCGCGCTGCCGGGGTCGCTTATGTGTGGTTAGGGCACGGAACGTAGCACGCACACCGATCGAAGGTCGACACGGTCAGCGAGCGATCACGTTCACACGTCAGTCGGTCGAGAGCGGCCTCGCTCTGATCGTTGACTATCAGTCAAATTCCTTGGGGCTGCGGATCCGACTGCCGGGTGGTGCCACTCCTCGCCGACCTTCTTCTGCAACTCTTCGAGATCCGCGTGGACCTTCTTGATGTTCTCCAGCCTGCTGTCGAGGCTGTCGTGCCGGGGGCTACGTCAACGACGCCTGGTCCTACCTGCCGGACTACCGCGGCTGGATCGGCAACATCTACGCCCAGGGCCCGGCCTGGCTCGACAACGTCCCCACCTGCACCACCTGACCCCGTCACACGTACGCAGGACAGCGCAGGCGCGCGACGAGGCCGTGCCTGTGTTGACGAACTTCGATCCAGGGCGCAGGTGCATCGACCGGACGGCGGGACCGTTCAGCCGGTCGGGCGGCCGGTGCGGCCGGGGAATCCGTGGCGGCGGGCGGCGGCGGTGACGGTCAGGGCGGCGGCGAGCAGGGCCAGGGCGGACCAGGGCAACGTGCTCGGGCCGCCATGGTCGAGGAGGAGGCCGCCCGCGAGCGCGGCGCCGGCGATCCCGAGGTTCCAGCAGGTGACGAGCAGGGACTGGGCGATGTCCCCGGCCGGGCCGGCCGCGTCGGCCACCGCCGTCTGCAGGAGGGTGGCGGCGCCACCGAAGGCGAGACCCCAGACTGCGGCACTGCCGTAGACGGGCCAGGAGGTGCCGGTGAGCAGGGCGGCGGCGACGGACAGGGCCGCGGCGGAGAGAAGGGCGCAGGCGGCGATCGTCAGGGTGCGCAGGTGGCGGTCGATCAGCGCCCCGGTACCGAGGATGCTCACCAGGGAGGACAGCCCGAGGACGAGCAGGACGGTGTCGGTCCGGCCGCCGAGTCCCAGGGGCGCGAGCAGCGCCGCGACGTACGTGTAGAGCAGGTTGTGGGCGAGGACGAAGGCCGCCGTGACGGTGAGGACGGCCGCCACCCCCGGGATCCGCAGCACCTGCCGGACGGGGGTGCGGGCGGGGCCGGGCCGCCCCGGGACGGTCGGGAGCGCGGCGAGCATCCAGGCGGTGAGTGCCACGGCGACGGCGCTCATCAGCCCGAAGGTGGTGCGCCAGCCCACCAGTGCGGCGACCAGGGTGCCGGCGGGCACGCCCACCGACAGGGCGACCGTCGAGCCGCCCATGGCGACGGCCATCGCCCTGCCGCGCTGCTCTGGCGCGACGATGCTGCGGGCGTACCCGGCCAGCAGGGCCCAGAGCAGGCCTGCGACCAGGCCCGCGGTGAAGCGCGCCGCCATGGTGAGGGGGTAGTTCGTCGAGACCGCGGTGACGGCGTTGGCCGCGGCGAAGCCGCCGACGGACAGCAGCAGGAGGCGCTTGCGCGGCCAGCCGGCGGTAGCGGCGGTCAGCGGTATGGCGGCCGCGATGGAACCGGCCGCGTAGAGCGTGACGGACTGCCCGGCGCCGGACTGGCTGACGTGGAGGTCCGCACTCATCGCGGGCAGCACGCCGGCGGGCAGGGCCTCGGTCATGATGGTGACGAATCCGGCGGTGCTCAGGGCCAGCAGGCTGGGCCAGGGAAGCCGGGCGGCGGGCGGGTCCGAGGGTCGGGGAAGCCGGATGGGCCGGTTCGAGGGTCGGGAAAGCCGGGCGGTGGGTGGGTCCGAGGGGCTGTTCGAGGGGCTGGGGGAGTGAAGTTCGGGCATGGGCCCGATCGTCTATCCTTGACATCGATGTCAAGGTCCAGCCCGGAACGGCACCGGTCGGGCGTGAGGGTGGTCACATGCGTATCGGCGAACTCGCCCGGCTGACGGACACTCCTCCGCGCCTGCTGCGCTACTACGAGCAGCAGGGCCTGATCACCGCGCACCGCGAGGCGAACGGCTATCGCGCCTACGACGACTACCTCGTCGACCGGGTCCTGCAAATCCGCGGACTCCTGGACGCCGGACTGCCCACGCGGATCATCAAGCAGATCCTGCCCTGCCTTGACAGCCCGCGGACGATCCACTTCGCCGACGCCACACCGGAGATGATCGGCACCCTGGAGTCCGAGACGGAGCGGATGACCCGTCGGATCCAGTGCCTGACCCGCAATCGTGATGCCATCCGGGAGTACTTGACCGAGGTCAAGAGCCGGGCCTGAGGCGTGGGCCCGAGGTTCGTGCCCGAGGCGTGAGTCGACGTCGGGATGCGCTGCGGGCGGCCTGTCGGGCGGTCGGCTTGACCTTGCCATTGGTGTGATAGTTGGAACCTTCCGTCATGACCGACTCCGCCATCCGGCACCTCGAACTCGGCGACGGCACACCGCTCGTCATGATCCACGGCTACACCGTCGACCACCGGGTCCTGCTCCCCATCGAACCTGCCTTCGCCGACCGCCCCGGGTGGCGGCGGCTCTACCTCGACCTCCCCGGCCACGGCGCCAGCCCCCGGCTGCCGGGGCCGACCTCGGCGGCCACCCTGGCCGACGCCGTCCTCGACTGGATCCACGCCGAACTGGGTGAGCAGCCCTTCGCCGTGCTCGGGCAGTCGTTCGGCGGACAGCTGGCCCGCGCGGTGACGGCGAGGTTCGGGGCGCAGGTCCTGGGCTCGGCGCTGCTCGTACCGGTCGTGCACTGGGGCCCCGACCGGACCCTGCCCGGCACGACCGTGGCCGAGCGCGACGACAAGCTCCTCGACCGGCTCCCGCCCGCCGACCGCGAACTCTTCGGTCTCGTCATGGCCCGTCACACCGCGCGCAACTGGAAGCTCTTCGAGCAGTACGTCCGGCCGGGATGGCGCGCGCACGACCCGGCGGCCGCCGCCGAACTCGAAGCCGACTTCCTGCTGCCGTACTGGCCCGAACACCGCGCGCCGGAGCACCAGGGCCGGCACCTGCTGGTCACCACCCGGCAGGACGCCCTGGTGGGCTGGCGAGACCAACTCGCCCTGCTCGACCACTACCCCCGGATGGCGGCGACGGTGCTCGACGGCGTCGGCCACAACCCGCAGGTCGAGTGCGCCGAGACCGTCCAGGGCCTCATCGGCGCCTGGCTCGACGAACTGCCCCGCTCCCGCCCCCGTCCCCGTCCACGCCCCGCCAGCGTGAATCGGTGACCCGCAGCGCGAACCTGTGTCGTCTCGGCGCCACCCTGCACACCTTCGCGAGAAACATGTGGCTGTGCCGAACGACTCGGTGGGTTTGATGCCGCTTCGGCCGCCCGGAACCGGGCGTTTGCCTACGGAACACCTGGATCGGACACCTGGATCGGACACCTGGATCGGACACCTGGGCGGCGCGTCGCTCGCGAGGGCGCAGCCGTGCGGGCCATCGGGGCGACCGATCGGAGCGTCGCCACGGGCGGGCCGCGGGTTGCTTTGCTGAAATGGCAACAAGCCTCGCCCTCCTCGGTGCGCGCGCAGCATGATCGGCACTGCGTCAGCACCGCATCGGCGGCACACTGCCGAACAGCAGGTCGTCGAATGGCGGTTCGCCGAAGCGAACTTGGTGTACGCCGGATCGAGATCCCAGGAGGACACATGTCACCGTCGCGGACCACGGGCCCCACCCACCGGCTGGTTCCCTCGCCAGCCGGCCGGATCCACCTGGTGGAGCAGGGCACCGGGCCGCTGGTCCTGCTGCTGCACGGGTTCCCGGAGTCCTGGTACTCCTGGCGCCACCAGCTGCCGGTGCTGGCCGCTGCCGGATACCGCGCGGTCGCCATCGATGTCCGCGGGTACGGGCGCTCCTCCAGGCCCGAGGAGGTGGCCGCGTACCGGATGTTCGACCTGGTCGAGGACAACGTCGCGGTGGTGCACGCCCTGGGTGAACGGTCCGCGGTGATCGTCGGCCACGACTGGGGTTCGACCATCGCCGCCAACTCCGCCCTGATCCGACCGGACGTCTTCCGCGCCGTGGGGCTGCTGAGCGTTCCCTACCTCCCGCGGGGCGGACCGAGGCCCAGCGAGGTCTTCGGGCAACTGGGCGGCGACGAGGAGTTCTACGTCTCCTACTTCCAGGAGCCGGGCCGGGCCGAGGCCGAGATCGAACCTGACGTGCGCGGCTGGCTCGCGGGCTTCTACGCCGCGCTGTCCGCCGACACCATGCCGGCGGACGGCGCACCCGACCCGCACTTCGTCAGCCGTGGCGGGACACTTCGCGACCGGTTCCCCGCCGGACGGCGGCCCGGCTGGCTCGGCGCGGAGGAACTCGACGTCTACGCCGGAGAGTTCGAGCGAACCGGCATGAGCGGAGCGCTGGGCCGCTACCGGAACATGGACCGGGACTGGGAGGACCTCGCCGACTTCGACGGCGCCCCCGTCACCCAGCCGTCCCTGTTCATCGGCGGAGGCCGGGACGCCTCCACCACCTGGCTGGCCGACGCGATCGCGGCCTACCCCGCGACCCTGCCCGGCCTGCTCTCCAGCCACGTCCTCGACGGCTGCGGGCACTGGGTCCAGCAGGAACGCCCCACCGAGGTCAACCGGATCCTGACCGACTGGCTCGCGTCCCTCCCCTCCTGAGCGGGGGAGCAGGGCGCTGCGCGGGCTCGACGGTCGGGTCGAACTCGCGGCCCATCGGCGCCGTGGTGTTCCGGAGCGCCGCGCTCACCAGGCCACGGTTCGGCCGAGGTAGTCGACGTAGTGCAGGCCCGGGTTGCTGCGGAGGGCGTCGAGCGTCCTGACCACGTTCGGGATGCTCTCGTCGATGCCGAGCAGGGCGTCCGAGCCGCCCATGTCGGTGCGCACCCAGCCGGGGGCCATGAGGACCAGGGGCCGGGGTTCGCCGCTGTGGCGGGCCGCGTAGCTGCGCATGAACGTGTTGAGCGCGGCCTTGCTGCCGCGGTACACCTCGTGGCCGCCGTGCTCGTTGTTGGCCACGCTGCCCTGGCCCGAGGACATCACCGCGATCGTGCCCGCCGGCTCGACGAGGTCCTGGAGGGCCTCGATGACGCGCAGCGGGCTCAGCGCGTTGGTGACCATGACCCGGACGAACTCCTCGGTGGAGGTCTGCGCCACCGTGCCCTCGGGCTGGTTCGTGACGCCGGCGTTCACGAAGAGCAGATCGAACGTCCGGCCGGCCAGGCGACGGTGCAGCGCCGCGACCTGCTCGGGCTCGGTGATGTCGACGGTCTCGATCTCGACCTGCCCGGCGTGGGCGTCGGCGAGCTCGTGCAGCCCGGTCCGGCCCGCACCGCGCACGGTGGCCAGGACCTGCCAGCCGGCCCGCGCCCATTCCTGGGCGAGGGCGAGGCCGAGGCCCCGGGACGCGCCGATCAGGAGCACGCGCCTGCCGGCGGCCGGGGGCGGCGTGGAGTGATTTCCCGAGTTGGTTGTGGACATAACAGTGATTGTGCGAGGCATTGCCTCGTCCGGCAAGCCGCCTCCCCGGCAGGGAAGTTGGCCATATGGGGCTGGGGAGCCTCCCGCTTCTCGCCGTCTCGCCGGCCGGCCTGAGGCTCAGAGGCCGAAGCGGGCGCGGTGGGAGGCGGGGACCAGGTCGGTGTACTCGGGGTGCTTGGTGATCCAGCCGCGGATGAAGGGGCAGTAGGGCAGGACGGCGAGTGCCTGTTCGCGGGCCGTGTCCAGGGCCGCGCGTGCCAGTCGGCCGGCCAGGCCGCGGCCCTCGAAGCGGGGGTCGATCTCGGTGTGGATGAAGGCGATCTCGTCGTCGGAGCGGTGGTACTCGGCGAAGCCGGCGAGTTCTCCGCCGTCCTGGATCTCGAAGCGCGACTTCTCGGTGTTGTCGGTGACGAGCTGGTCCATGGTTCCTCCGCAAGGTGGGGGCGGCCCGGGAGGGCCGGTGGCGGGTGGCGCGGCATGACTACTATAGTTGAAGAATAAACATTTGTCCGAACGGTCGGGCGGCAGGTTTGCCCGGCGCGGCCCGGAGGAGCTGCGACGGGTGCGTGCCCTGCTGAGCGGCTACTGAGCGGGCGGGGGGAAGGGGGCGCGTGGGGTGTCCGGCTCGGTCCGGGGCGCCGGGGTGACGGACACCCGGGGGAGCGCCTCGGGGTGGTGTTCGCAGATGTGCGTCACCAGGTGTTCGCGGAGCTGGCAGCGGAGGGAGAACGCGTCGTCGGCGTTGGCGGCGGTCGCCAGGAGCCGGACCACGATGGTGGTGGGCGTGGTGTCGACGACCTGGAGGGCGCTGCCCTGGCCGTCCCAGAGGGGGTTGTCGGCGAGGAACGCGTCGAACTCCTCGCGCAGCAGGGGGACCGGGGCCCGGTGGTCGAGGTGGAGGAAGGCGGTGCCGGTGATCCGGCTGGAGCGGCGCGACCAGTTCTCGAACGGGCGGCCGGCGAAGTAGGACATCGGCATCACCAGACGGCGCTGGTCCCAGGTGGCGATCACCACCGCGGTGAGGGTGATCTCCTCCACGGTGCCCCACTCGCCGGACACCACGACCACGTCGCCGATCCGGACCAGGTCGCCGAAGGCCAGCTGCACCCCGGCGAAGAGGTTGGCCAGCACGCTCTGCGCGGCGATGCCCGCGACCACGCCGACCAGGCCCGCGGACGCGAGCAGACTGGTCCCGATGCCGCGCACGGAGGGGAAGGTCATCAGCATCGCGCCCAGGGCGGCGATCGCGATGATCGCCTGGCAGATCCGGCCGAGCAGACCCGCCTGGGTGCGGGCGCGGCCGGCCGAGGAGGGGTCGCGGCGGTGGACGGCGAGGCGGACGGCGCCTTCGACGACGAGCCCGACCACCCGGGCGCCGAGCCATCCGCCGGAGGCGATCGCCAGCAGGACCAGGACGTGGTGCAGCTGCTCCCGGGTCCTGGGCGAACCGCCGACCCACGGCTGGACGGTGAGGGACAGGGAGGCGGCGAGCACGGTGATCAGGGGGAGCCGGCAGTTGCGCAGCATCCCCGGCATGACGCTGCCGGGCCGGTGCGGGGCGAATCTGCGGACCAGCCGTTCGGCGGTCCGGTCCAGGACGTAGGTGGTCAGGGCCACCCCCGAACCTGCCAGGAGCAGACGGAACAGGCTCCACCACACGCTCGCTCTCCTCCCGCGACGGCCGCGACGCGGCGCTGTGGGCCGGCCTTCCCCGGGCCGGCGCTGTGGGCGGGCCTTCCCCGGGCCCGCTTCCCGGACCCCGCTTTCCCGTTCGGCGGGATTCACACCTGCCGGAGGTGAGGTGAGGGTCCGACAACGGCGATGGGCCGTTCGGGTGAGGGGGATGGGTTGGGGGGAGACGGGTGAGGAGGACGGGCCGAGGGTCCGCGTCGAGGGTTCGGCCGGGGTGCATATCGGCCCGGGAACGGGGCAGCCGGGGCTTGAAGGCCCGCCGGCCCGGGCGGGCACCGACATGTCAGGAGGAGCGATGCACCGGATCGAGGAGTCCGTCGAGGTGGCGGCGCCGCTCGGCACGGTCTACGAGAGCTGGGTCAGGTGTGAGGAGTTCCCGCAGTTCATGCGGGGTGTGGTCAGCGTCGACCGGTCGGGTCCGGACACCAGCTGGGTGGTCCGGACCGCCGCCGGCCCGCGCGAGTTCACGGCCGTGACCACGGAGCTGGTGGAGAACGACCGCGTGGCGTGGGACAGCGGCCCCGGCCCGGTGCGGCACCAGGGCGTGGTCACCTTCCACGCCGTGGGCGACGCCGCCACCCGGGTGATGTTCCAGCTGGAGGTCGAACCGCACGGGCTCTGGGAGCACCTCGCCGAGGCGCTCGGGTTCGTCGACCGCCGGGTGATCGACGACCTGACCGACTTCAAGCGCCACGTCGAGGAGGACGGCGGACCGGTCGAGGCCACGGTCGACAACACGGTGGCATGAACCTCCGGATCGGGGGCAGCCGAAGCGTACCGGCAGACCGATCCGGCAGACCGGTCAGGCAGTCAGACCTGACAGCCGAACCCGACAGCCAGACCCGACGACGGAAGGAGACGGTCGTGAGTGATCGCGTCAACATCTGGGAGTTCCGGGACACCGCCGGCCACACGGCGGGCACCGACCTCATCGGCTTCCACGTCGAGGCCACCGACGGAGCGATCGGCAAGATCGACAAGCTGTCCGAGGAGGTCGGCGCCCAGCACCTGGTCGTCGACACCGGCCCGTGGATCCTCGGCAGGCGGGTGCTCCTGCCCGCCGGCACCGTGATCCGGATCGAGATCGGCGAGCAGAAGGTGTACGTCGACCGGTCCAAGGACGACATCAGGAACGGTCCCGGCCTCGACGACGGCGCGGCCGACGTGTCGGCCGACGTCCGCGACCGCTACGGGCTCTACTACGACCCGTTCTACGGCGGTCGGATCTTCTGACGAAAGGGAGCAGCAGCCATGCCGTACGGTTCCACGCAGCTCCAGCCTCAGCCTCAGCCTCAGCCTCAGTCCCGGCTCCAGTGCCAGTCCCAGTCCCAGTCCCAGTCCGTCGGACCCGTCAGTCCGCCGGTGGTGCCGGATCCTCCGCTGCCGCCCGGCGTGCCCGAGCCGCCGCCGGATCCGGTGCTCCCGGGCCCCGCCACGCCGTCACCCGCGCCGCCCGGGCCTGAGCCGGAGCCCGAGCCGGGCCTGCCCCGCCCGCCCGAGCCGCCGGACTGAGGAGCCCTGAGCAGCCCGACCGAGGAGGCCCAAGAGCCACCGGCGGTGTTACCCCCAGTACCCCGTGTGCACCGCGGAGGCCTCCTCGAAGAGGTGCGGGCCGGACGCCTCCACGGTGCTGCCGCCGGCGGCGAAGACCTGGCGGCACGGCAGGTCGAGCACCGGCTCCTCCGGGTCCACCCCGGCGATGGCGTTCAGCTCGGCCCCGGCGAGCGCGTAGACGACCTTGCGGATGCCGCTCCAGTAGATCGCCCCGGCGCACATCGCACACGGTTCGGTGCTCGTGTACAGGACGGCGTCGACGAGCTGCGTCGGGGCCAGGGTGCGCGAGGCCTCCCGCACCAGATTGGTCTCCGCGTGGGCGGTGACATCGCGGTCGGTCAGCACCGAGTTCTCGGCCGTGAGCAGGACGTTCCCGGCGGAGTCGGTCAGCAGCGCGCCGAAGGGGTGGTTGCCGTGCGCCCGGGCGTCGGCCGCGATCTCGATGGCCGCGAGCAGGAGCTCGCGGGTGCGGTCGGTCATGACGTACTCCTCAGGGGATCGGCGGTGGGGGCGGACCCCATGGTGTCGCGGTCGGGCGGGGTGGTGGTACCAGGTTGCCGCACCCGCCCTCCGCCCGCGACCACCCCCGGCGGCGGCCCGGGCCCGCGAGCCGGTGTGGAGCGTGCGCGGGGACCGGCTCCCGCCCGGGCGGTACCGCTGTCGTCAGTGGGCGAACTTCTCGACGGCCGCCGGCGTGACGGGGGTGAAGAAGTTGACGAGGTTGCCGTCGGGGTCGCGGAGCAGGAGCGACCGGTTGCCCCAGGGCATCGTGGTGGGCTCGGTCACGAAGTCGGTGACGAACTCGGTCAGGTTCCGGTGCACGTCGTCCACGTCGGCGACGAGGAATTCGAGGATCACGCTGTTGTTGTCGGCCGGACGGGCGGAGCCGGGCGCGAACAGCGCCACGGTCCGGGTGCTGCCGATCGCGAGGGTCCCGCGGGCGGTCCGCAGTTCGGCGAAGTCCTCGGTGGACCAGTGCGCCTGTACCCCCGTGGCCCGCTCGTAGAAGCCGACGAGGCGGGCGATGTCGCCCGTGATGATCCGGATCGAAACGAAGTCCATGGTGCGCTCTCCTCAGGTCGGTGAAGCCGTTGCACCCCGGACGGTAGAGGAGATAGTGGACAGAATCGGTCCGGTATCAGCGCTAGGCTCGTGGACATGGGCCGACCCACCAGCCGTGTGCTCACCCTCCTGGAACTCCTGCAGTCGGGCGGCATCAGGACGGTGGCCGAACTCGCCGACCGGCTCGGCGTCGACGGGCGCACCGTGCGGCGGTACGTGGACCACCTGGTCGACCTCGACATCCCCGTCGAGGCGGTCCGCGGCCGCTACGGCGGGTACCGGCTCGCCCCCGGGTACCGCCTGCCCCCGCTCATGCTCAACGACGACGAGGCGCTCGCCGTGCTGCTCGGCCTCGTCGCCGGCCGCAGGGCGGGGTTGCTGACGGCGACCGGGACCGCGGGCGGGACCGTGGGCGGGACCGGGACCGGGACCGGGACCGCGACCGGGACCGCGGGCGAGACGGCGGCGGCCAAGATCCGCCGGGTACTGCCCGAGCGCCTCGCCCGTCGGCTCGACGCCGTCCTGGAATCCCTCGCCTTCACGGCAGAGCCCGGCGAGGCGGCCACCCCGGAGACGGGCGTCCTGCTCGCCGTCGCCGACGCGGTGCGCCATCGCCGCCCGCTCTCGATCAGGTACACCGCCCGGGACGGCCGGCGGAGCGAACGCACGCTGCACCCGTACGGGATCGTCACCCACGCGGGGCGGTGGTACGTCACCGGCACCGATCCCGAGGCTGATCCCGAGACCGGCCAGGACCGGACCTTCCGGCTCGACCGCATCGCGGACGCGCGGCCCCTGCCGGGCTCGTTCGAACCGCCCGCCGGGCTCGACCCGGCCCGGCGTGTCCTGTCCGGGTTCGCCAAGGCCGCGTACCGGTACGAAGTGACGCTGCGGATCCACGGGACGGTCGAGCAGATCCGCGCCCGGCTTCCCGCCGGCGTCGCGAGCATCGAGGAGCCCGTACCCGAGGAAGGGACGGATCCGCACGCCGAGCGGTGGCTGCACGTCGAACTGCGGGCGGAGCGGCTCGACTGGCTGCCCCCCGTCCTCGCCTCGCTCGACCGGCCGTTCGTCATCGAGCGACCGGACGAACTCCGCGGCCTCGTCATCGCGCTCGCCGACCGGCTCGCCGCCTCCGCGCGCCAGGCCTGCGACCCGGACCGGACGGGACGCTGAGGGGTCCCGCTCCGGCCTCACGGAAGCCGATGCGCCCGAGGGCCTGCGGAACCTTCCCGGCGCGGGAGCGTTGGCAGTGCACCGGATGTCCCGGTCAGGTAGGTAGCAGGTAGGTAGGAGGCAGTCGCCGTGCTCGTAGAACCTGTCCTTGTCACCGGCGCCGGCGGAGGGGTCGGCGGAGTCGGACGCAGGATCCTGGAGCGGCTGCGGGCGCGGAACGTGCCCGTCAGGGCTCTCGTCCACCACGACGACGAACGGGCCTCGGACCTGAGGACGATGGGCGGCGTGGAGGTGATGGTCGGTGACCTCACCCGTGGGGCGGACGTGGTCGAGGCGCTGGCCGGCTGCCGCCGGGCCTACTTCGGGATGAGCGTGTCGTCCGCCTACCTGGAGGCCGCGGCGACGGTGGCGGCCGCCGCCCGGGAAAGCGCCGGCCTGGAACTGCTGGTGAGCATCTCGCAGATGACCGTCTCGCAGATGGACCTCACCAGCGACGCCGAGTCCCGGCAGCAGCGACTGCACTACCTCGCCGAACACGTCCTCGACTGGTCCGGGGCGCCGGTCGTCCACGTCCGGCCCACCGTGTTCATGGAGAATCCGCTGTTCACCGAGGTGGCGGCCGCTTCGATCCGGCGGGACGGCACGATCCGCCTGCCCTTCGGCTCGGCCCGGACCTCACCGGTCGCGGCCGCCGACGTGGCCGAGGTCGTCGCCGCGCTCCTGCTCGACCCTGCTCCCCGGGCCCGCCGCGTCTACGAACTGACCGGGGCTCCGTCCCGCGACATGACGGCCATCGCGGCCGAGTTCTCCGCCGCCCTGGGCCGCGAGGTGACCTACGTCGACGTGCCCTACCAGGAGTGGCTGGAGCACGACCTCAGGAACCAGGGCCTGCCGGACCACGTGTTCGACCACATCGCCACGATGGCCAGGCTGCACGGCGAGAACCGGTACGACCGGGCGACGAACGACGTCGCCGACCTTCTCGGTCGCCCCCCGCAGGGGTTCGACACCGTGATCAAGGACCTGCTCGCCCGGCGGCCGTAGCCGGCCTGTGACCGTAGCCGGCCGGGTGCCGGGGGAGCGGCCGCTCAGAGCCAGCCGCGCTGCGCCGCCCTGAGACCGGCCTCGAAGCGGCTCGACGCGTCGAGGCGTTCCATCAGCCCGGCCATCTGGCGGCGGACGCTGCGTGCCGACAGGCCCAGGTTCCGGCCGGCGGCCTCGTCGGTGAGGCCGGACGCGAGCAGCCGCAGGAGTTCCTGCTCGGTGGCGCTGAGGCCGGTCTCGGTGTCCTTGCGCCGGTCGGCGCCGAGCGGGACGGCGGCCTGCCAGGTCCGCTCGAACAGGGCGACCAGGGAGGCGACGATCCCGGGCTCGCGCGTGCACAGGGCGCCGAGCCGGGTGTGGGCCGGGTCGATCGGGACCACGGCGACCTGGCGGTCGAAGATGAGCATCCGGGGCGGCAGCGTCGGGCAGGTGCGAACCAGGCCGCTCTCCTCGGTCATCCAGCGGGCGTAGGCGAGCGTCGCCGGATCGTGCCGCACGCTGTCCTGGTAGAGCGTCAGCAGTGCCACCCCGCGCCGCATGGCCGCCTCGTCCAGCGGCCGGGAGGCGTCCAGGCTGGCCTGGGACTGCGCTCCGCCGGGCATCACGGACAGGCACTCCCCGGCGACCTCCTGGGCGAGGATCTCCAGCTTGGCCTGGATCGCGTCCAGGCCCACCAGGCGCTCGGCGGTCTCGACCGGGGTGTTCGGCCGCAGGTCGGCGTACTCGGCGATCGCCCGGGCGGCCGCGGCCTTGCCGATCTCCAGGTCCTGCTGGCGGCGCAGCAGCTCCTGCTCCTGGCGGCGCAGGATCAGCTCCAGCCCGAGCGCGGGGCTCACCGGCAGCAGAACCCCGGGGGCCTCCCGGGAGGCCCGGAGCAACTGCAGATCGGCCAGCCGGTCGAGGGCCTCCCGTACGGCGGGTTCGGGCAGGCCCAGCTGGTCGCACAACTCCCTGACGCCGCCCTGCGGATCGGTGAGCATGGCCCGGTAGACGGCCTCCGAGGCACGGTCCAACCCCAGCATGTCCAGCATGCGCGCAGCCCCCCGGTGCGACGTCGAACGTGCCGTGCCGCCGTGCGACACATCGGGATCATCCCAGCCCGGCTTCGGCTCCACAAGCAGTCCTGCCCCGGGCGGGGTCCGGCCGATTCGACGCGCCCGCTGTGAGCCGGTGGTGGGTACGGGGATCCCACGAACGACGCGGCGGGCGGCGGGGCGCCGGTTCCTGAAGCGGCCAGGCCGGTTGCTGACGGGGCTCTCGCCTTCCGGGGCGCGGGCGGTGCCAGCAGGATGGTGGTCACCGGGAGAGCGGCGGGGCAACCGCCGAGCAGCCTCCCCCGAAACTCTGGTCCTCGATCAGACCTCCCACCACACGAGCCGCCTGGGGTGCCGCCATGTCCAAGACCGTCCGCCTGCTCGCCACCGCCGCCGTCGCCGTCGCCCTGTCGGGGATCCTGGCGCCCGCGGCCTCCGCCACCGCCGCGACCACGGCGTCGGCGGGCATCGGCTGGGACGGGCCCACCGCCGTCCCGGCGGTCGTGACGGTTGTGGCGGGCGGGGCGGGCGGGGCCGGGGACGGCATCGGCTGGGACGGCTCCACCACCGTGCCGCCGGTCGCGGCCGGCCCGTCCGCCAGCGGCATCGGCTGGGACTGATCGCCGTGCTCGCCGTCCGGGCCACCGTCGTGGACACCAGCGGTGCGCCCACCACGACCGCCGCGGCGCGGATCGTCGAGGACGTCCTGTGGGCGCACGCCACCCCGGAGCACGGGCTCGAACACGTCCGCGCCGTGCCGGACCGGGGCCGCATCGCCCTGGTGCTCTTCGTCCGCGCGGACGGCCCGGCCACCGCGCACGCCCTGGCCGAGAACCTGCTGGCCCGGGCCCTCGCCGCAGCAACGGCCGGCCGCTACGCCGCCGCCGTCCACCCGCACTGACCCGCACAGCCCGCCGGTCACGTACCCCCATTGCGTCTCCCATGGGCTGGTGCACGGCGGCCGCGCGGGCGCGGCCGCCGTGCACCGGGTCAGTCCTTTCCGATGTCCTTGACCTTCTCGCCGGCCTGCTTCAGGTCGCTCTTGATCTGTTTGCCCCGGCCCTCGGCCTCAAGGCCCCGGTCGCCGGTGGCCCGTCCGGCGGCTTCCTTGGCCTTGCCGTGGACCTTCTCGGCCGCGTTGTGCAGCTTGTCCTTGGCACTCATCGGATCACTCCTCTCGGTAGTGGGGGCTCGGTCCGCCCCGGACGGCGTCTGCCCGGGATCGGCGGTTCCACACCCGGAACATCCGGAGTCGGCCGTCAGCCGGGAGCCGGCGCGGTGCCGACGGGGCCACTTGGGCAGGCTCAGCGGAAGGCGGCGACGTTGCGGGCGGCCCAGTCGGCGAAGGGGCGCGGGGCGGTGCCGAGGACCCGCTGCACGTCCGGGCTGACGCGCAGCTCGGCCTCGTTCGGGGAGCCGAGGATGTCCAGGGTGTCCTCGGCGAGCTCCACCGGCATGCCCTGGGCCATGGCGGCGGAGGCCTCCTCGCGGGTGAGGTCGTGGAACCGCACCGGCGAGCCCAGTGCGGCCGCGATGGCCTGCGCCTGCTGGCGCGGGGTGATCACCTCCGGGCCGGTCAGCTCGTACACGCCGCCGCTGTGCCGGTCCTCCAGCAGGCAGGCCGCCGCGACGTCGGCGATGTCCGCCGGGTCGATGATCGGCACCCCGACGTCGCCGAAGGGCGCGGCGACGACCCGCTGCGCGCGGACGGAGTCGGCCCACCACAGGGCGTTGGAGGCGAAGCCGCCCGGCCGCAGGATGCTCCAGTCCGCACCGGACCCCCGCAGGGCGTCCTCCAGTTCGCTCATCGCGATCCGCGTCGGGCCGAAGGGCCTGGTCGCCACGCCCTGCGAGGAGAGCAGGACGATCCGGCGGACCCCGCCGGCCACGGCCTGGCCGATGAGGTCGGCCGGGTTGGCCCCGGCGGCGTGCAGGTCGCCGGACAGCAGCAGGAAGAGCGCCTTCGCCCCGTCCAGCGCGGGTTCGAGGCCGGCCGGCCCGGCCAGGTCGGCCGCCACGTGGCGGACACCGTCCGGCACCGCCGCCGCGTGCCGCGACACCGCCGTCACCTGTCGGCCCGCCTCGGCCAGTGCCCGCGTCAGCGGTCGGCCCACATTGCCGGTGGCCCCGGTCACCACGATCATGGTCAGCTCCTCGTTCGACGTCCGCCGTGGCCGCTGCGGCCTCGGTGGTCCTCACGCTAGGAGCCAGGGCTAACCCTTGGTAAGGACGTACCTTGACGTAAGCTCAGGACATGGTGGTAGGTGTGCAGGACAGGCAGGGCGAGGCCGGGAAGCGGTATGAGGTGTTTCACACCGACTGCCCCGCGCGCGATGTGGTCGACCACGTGACCAGCAGGTGGGGCATCTGGGTGCTGATCTCCTTGCAGAGCAACGACCTGCGGTTCTACGAGCTGCGCGAGAGCATCCACGGCATCAGCGAGAAGATGCTCGCCCAGACCCTGCGCGCGCTGGTCCAGGACGGCCTGGTCTGGCGGAGGGTCGAGCCGACGACGCCGCCCCAGGTCACCTACGGGCTGACCGAGTTCGGTCAGGACCTCGGCGAGCCGCTGGCCGAGCTGTTCGACCGGATCACCCGGGGGCTGCCGCCGCGCGACGCGGGATAGCGGCGCGGGACAGCAACGCGGGACAGCAGCGCGACACACCCCCGGTCTCCTCCCCGGCGTTGTCACCCGCGCGCCGTAGGTTCGTCGGATGAAGCGACTGAAGACCACCCGACTGGACGCCATAGACCGAGCCCTCTTCGACCGCATCGCCGCCGCGCCGCTGCACGGCACCCGCCCCTGGCTGCGGGCGCTGAGCCGGGCCGCCGACCACGGTGTGCTGTGGATGGGCACCGCCGCCGTCCTCGGCGCGGTCGGCGGACGCCGCGGGCGACGCGCCGCCCTGCGCGGCCTCGGCTCGCTCGCCATCGCCTCGGCCACCGCCAACACCGTCGCCAAGCACGCCACCCGCCGGCCCCGCCCGGTGCTGGACGCCGTCCCGGCCGTGCGCCGGCTGCTGCGCCAGCCCGTCACCACCTCCTTCCCCTCCGGTCACTCCGCGTCCGCGGCCGCCTTCGCCGCCGGTGTGGCGATCGAGTCCCCGCTGCTGGGCGCGGCCGTCGCACCGGTCGCGGCGGCGGTGGCCCTCTCGCGCGTCTACACCGGCGTGCACTACCCGGGTGACGTCCTGGCCGGTGCGGCGCTGGGTACGGCGGCCGCCGCCGCGACCCTGCACTGGTGGCCGCGCTCGTCCGACGTGCCGCCGCCCGCCGCCCCGGCCGCCTCTCCGGCCCCGGCCCTGCCACAGGGGAGGGGGCTGTCGGTGGTGGTCAACTCGGGCTCCGGCAGCGGCTCTCCGCTCGCCCCCGACGCCGAGGACGTGGCCGGGACGCTGCGCGCCCTGCTGCCCGAGGCGGACGTCCGGGTGTGCGGGCCGCAGGACGACCTGGCGAAGATATTGACGGAGGCCGCCGACCGGGCCGCCCGGGCCGGCGGCGCGCTCGGGGTGTGCGGCGGCGACGGCAGCGTCAACCTGGCCGCGGCGCTGGCCGTCGAGCGCGCGCTGCCGCTGGCGGTCTTCCCCGGCGGCACCCTGAACCACTTCGCCCTCGACCTCGGCGCCACCACCCACGAGGCCGCCGCCGAGGCCGTCGAGGCCGGCACCGCCGTCGGCGTGGACCTGGGCCTGGCCGTCGACGACGCCGGCACCCGGACCTTCGTGAACACCTTCAGCCTCGGCATCTACCCCGAACTCGTCCACCAGCGGGAGAAGTTGGAGAAGCGCATCGGCAAGTGGCCGGCCCTCGCGGTGGCCGTCGCCAAGCTGCTGCCGACCGCCGAACCCGTCACCGTCCACGCCGACGGCCGCCCGCACCGGGTGTGGCTGCTGTTCGCCGGAAACGGGGCGTACGAACCGGCGGGCTTCGCCCCCACCCACCGCGCCGCCCTGGCCGACGGACAGCTCGACGTCCGGGTCGTCGACGGCGGCCGGCCCTTCGCCCGCACCCGCCTGGCCGCCGCCTTCCTCTCCGGCACCCTGGACCGGTCCCGGGTCTACCGGGCCGCCCGGCTGCGCGCCCTGGACCTGGACTCCCTCGGCGACGCCGCCCGCATCGCCGTCGACGGCGAGAGCGTCCCCGCGCGCGGGGCCCTGCGACTGTCCAAGGCCCCGGCCGGGCTCACCGTGTACCGGCCCGCGACCGCCGCCCCGGCGGGTGAGCTGCGGGGCCCGGGCCGGGACGGGCGGTAGCCGCAGGGGGTGTCACCTGGTGTCACCGGGTGTCGGGGGACGACGGGCCGCGCGGGCCGTCGTCCCCGGCCCCGCCGGGCCGCTCCCCGTCGTGGAAGGAGACCTCGACGTGCTGTTCGGGGCGGCGCTCCTCCTGCCGGGCGACGGAGGACAGCACCTTCCGGTCGGCGGCGGTGAGCGGCGGCTGCAGGAGGCTGCGGGGCCACAGCCGACGGGCGAGCACCGCGTTGGCCTCGGCGGCGTACACGGTGATCTGCGCGGCCAGGTAGAGCCAGGAGAGCAGGCCGATCACGGTCGCGAAGAAGCCGTAGACCTGGCCCGCGTGCCGCAGCTCGTGGGTCACCAGCAGCGAACCGAACGCCTGGAGGACGGTGAACAGCGGCCCGGCGACGACGCAGCCGGGCAGCAGGGCCCGGGTCGGGATCTCGCGCGGGGTGAGCACCCGGAAGCAGGCCAGGCACAGGGCGGTGTTCAGCAGCGCCGAGACCAGCAGGCCCCCGATCCGGGCGGGCAGCCCGCCCAGGGCGCTGCCGACCAGCGAGGCGGCCGCCGTGCCCAGCACCAGGCCGGCGGCCAGGACCGTGAACAGCAGCAGGCCGCGCGCCAGCCGGGGCCAGTATCCGGGCCGCTGCACCCCGGGCACGTTCCAGACCTCGGCCATGGCGTGCTGGAGGACCTGCGTGATGCCGAGCGCCCCGTACAGCAGGCCGAGCGCGCCGATGGCCAGCGCCAGACCGCTGCCCTGGAGGGAGTGGACGTTCTGGCGCAGTTGGTCGCCGATGATCGGGAAGTCGGCGAGCGCCGAGTTCAGCACCGACTGCTGGGCCCCGGGGTGGCCGTGCAGAACGAAGCCGAGGACGGTGCTGAGCAGGAGCAGCAGCGGGATCAGGGCGACGAAGCCGTAGTAGGTGATCAGGGCGGACAGCAGCCCGCCCCGGTCGTCCCCGTACTTGCGCACCACGCCGATGACCACGGCGGGCACCCGGCGGTGCTGCTGGAAGCGGTCCACGGCGCGCAGTGCCCGTTCGATCGGGTTCATGCCCGGGCGTCTGCCCCGGCCCGCGCCCGCGACACCCGCCGGTTCCGCGCCCCGAGGCGCGCACACCCGAGCCGCCGCGCAGGGCTGCGCGGCGGCTCGGGTGCCCCGCCGACCGACGGCGGGGCCGTACGTACGGCGGGCTACCAGCGGTACCAGCGGCCCCGCTCTCCGGCGGAGGTGGTGCCGCGGGCGAGGAAGCCCAGGAGCCAGACGACGAGGACCGCGAGGGCGACCCACCACAGCACCTTCAGGGCGAAGCCGAAGCCGAACAGAAGCAGGGCGAGCAGCAGGACCAGGACCAGGGCGAGCACGGGGACCTCCTCGATCAGGGGACGCGTCGATTCGATCCCCGGCTGCCCCGGTTCGCCGCGAACATGCGCCGGTCGTGGCGGTTCGACCGCTACCGCACCCTCACCGCACCATCACTCCGACCAGGCAGGTGTCGTCGTCGGTGTCGGCGTTGCTGTAGCGCAGCAGGTGGTCCAGGAGCTCTTCGAGCTTGGCCGAGCCGGTGGTCGACCCGGCGGCGGACCCGGTGCGGGACTCCTCGGCGAGGGCCGTCAGGCTGGTCAGCGACGCCTGGAGGGATTCGTCGCGGCGCTCGATGAGCCCGTCGGTGTACATCACCAGCGTGTCGCCCGCCTCCAGGACGAGCTCGCCCTGCTCGTAGTCGGCGTGGCCGATCGCGCCGAGGAGGATGCCGCCCAGCTGGGGCAGGATGTCCGCCCGCCCGCCGCGCAGCAGGACCGGCGGCGGGTGCCCGGCGCGGGCCCACCGCAACCGGCGGGTCGCGGGTTCGTAGAGGCCGCACACCGCGGTGGCCGTGACGTTGTCGGTCAGGTGGTGGGTGACGCTGTTGAGCCAGCTCAGCAGCTGGGCCGGCCCGGCGCCGGTGGCGGCCAGGCCGCGCAGGGCGTTGCGCAGCGCGACCATGCCGGTGGCGGCCTCGATGCCGTGCCCGGAGACGTCGCCCACGCACAGCAGGACGTCTCCCGAGGGCAGGGCGAGGGTGTCGTACCAGTCCCCGCCGACCAGGTGGTCCTTCTCCGCCGGGCGGTAGCGCACGGCGACGCTCAGGTCGTGCAGGTCCAGCGGGCCCCGGGTGGGCGGCATGATGGCGTGCTGGAGCTGGAGGGCGAGGCGGCTGCGCTCGGCCGCCTGCTGCTCGCTCTGCGCGAGCTGGTCGCGGGTGGCGGCGAGTGCGACCTCCGTCCAGTGCTGGGCGGAGATGTCCTGGTAGGCGCCGCGGACGGTGCCGAGCCCGGTGCCGAGCCCGCTGCCGGGATCGCCGTCGAGCCTGCTGCCGAGCCCGCTGTCGCGTCCGCTGCCGGGATCGCGGACGGGCTCCGCGACGACGCGGATGTGGCGGGTGACGCCGTCCGGCCGCTGGAGGCGGAAGGCGGTGGAGGCTGGGCGCTGGTGGTGCAGGAGGGTGCGCAGGAACCGGTCGATGGCGTGGCGGTCGTCCGGGTGGGCGCGGTCGGGGAGCTGGTCGAGGGCGAGGGGCGCGGCGGTGGGCGGCAGCCCGTGCAGCTCGAACACCGTCTCGTTCCAGGCGATCTGGCGGGTCCGCAGGTTCTCCTCGAAACCGCCGATCCGGCCGAGCCGCTGGGCGTGCTGCAGCAGGCGGGCGACGCGCGGGGTGCCGTCGTCGAGGCGCCAGACGACCGCGAGGTGGCTGCCGTGCCGGCTGATGCTCACCTGCGCCCGGGTGGTCAGCGGTACTCCGTCGACCAGGGCGGCGAGCCGCATGTCCTGGGCGCGGAAGGGCTCCCCGGTGGCGAAGACGTGCTCGACCTTGTCGGCCAGGCCGCCCGGTTCGGCCGCCAGCGGGTACGCCTCCAGCAGGCGGGTGCCGGTGAGCACGCCGGTGGGCCGGCCGGCGAAGTCGACGAAGGCCGGGTTGAGGTGCCGGATCACGAACCGGGGCGGGAGCTCGTCGCTGTCCGGCGCCGCCCGCAGGATCATGCACGGGTCGAGCAGGCCGTCCGTGAGCTGCCGCAGTTCGCCGAACTGCGCGTCGGCCGGGTCGCAGGCGGCGGGCTCCTGCCCGCTCCAGGACTCCAGCGTGGTGGCGGCCAGCTCGGCGAGCGCCTCGAACTGGCGTTGAAGCGGCTGGGAGCGCTCGGGCAGCGTGTCGGGCCAGCAGATCTCCAGGACGCCGATGAGCCGCCCGCCGACGCCGGCCGGGACGGCGAGCCGGCCGCCGTGGATCTCGTGCTGGCCGATCGAGGGCAGCGAGGCGCCGGCGAGCGTCGGGTAGCCGACCGCCGCGCGCTCGTCCAGGGCCCGGCGGGCGGGTGTCGGCACGCCCGGCGGGACGTGGCGCCAGCGGCGTGCCTCCTCCTCCGGGAAGCCCGCGCTGCCCGCCAGCGACAGGGAGAGGTCCGGGTGGGCGGCCCAGATGGCGACGGCGGCGGCGCCGAGCGGTCGCAGCGCGTGCTCCAGCATGGAACGCGCCGCCGCCGCGGCGTCACCGCTCGCGAGCACGTCCGCCTGGGCACTGCGCAGCCGCACGGCCACCGCTTCGGTGGGGGGAACCGAGGCGTCGGCGACGAACTCGCGGGCGAGGGCGGAGATCTCGTCCGCCGCGGCCTGGTTGACCAGGTCGGCGGCGAGCGCCAGGACCGTCACCCCGGCCTGCTCCGCGAGGCTCTCCAGCTGCCTGGCGGCCTCGGTGGGCCCGCACCGCAGGCGTTCCACCAGCACGCCGACGCCCATCTCGACGACGGCGCGGCCCGCCGCCTGGGCCTGGGCCTGTTCCAGTTCCAGCCTGAGCCGATCCACCGTGGTGGCGAGCCGGTCGACCGCCGCGGACTCGCCTTCGGAGCGGGCCCGGGCCGCCGCCTGCGCCTCGGCGGCGCGCCGCTGCGCTCCGACCCTCGGCGTGTCGGCCGGTCCGGTCGGTCCGACCGCCGCGGGGCGGTCCGTGGCGCGCGGCTCCTGCGGGTGGTGCACGGCTGTCGGCTCCTGAAGTCTGGACCATCGGGGCGGGCGCGAGGGGACGCGGGGGCACGGGGCAGGGCGACTACCGGGTGAGGTGGTCCCTGATCCTGCCGATCACCTCGTCGGCGTCCACCGGCTTGGTGATGTAGTCGCTGGCTCCCGAGGCCAGGCTCTTCTCCCGGTCGCCGATCATGGCCTTGGCGGTGACCGCGATGATCGGCAGCCCCTCGTGCTCGGGCATGGCGCGGATCGCCGCGGTGGCGGTGTAGCCGTCCATCTCGGGCATCATCACGTCCATCAGGATCACGTCGATCCCGGGGTGTGCGCCGAGGGCTTCGAGCGCGGCGAGCCCGTTCTCGGCCTGGAGGACCCGCATGCCGCGCAGCTCCAGGATGCTGGTGATCGCGAAGAGGTTGCGGTCGTCGTCGTCGACCACCAGCGCGGTGCGGCCGGAGAGCACCGGGTCGGCTCCGCGGCCCCGGGCGGGGTTCCCGTCCGTGCGGCGCGCCGGGGGCAGGACGCGCCCGGGCCCGTCGGCGCTCATGTGGAGGGCGATGCGTTCGCGCAGCTCGTCGAGGCTGGAGATGAGCTCCAGCGGCCGTTCCCCCTTCCGGCGGACGGCGTGCTCGTCGCCGGTGGTGACGCCCCGGCTGTTGTGGGCCAGCACCGGGACGGTGTACAGGGCCGGGTCGTGTTCCATCTCCGCCAGGAGCGTGGCCGCCGCGCTGTCCGGCAGGTCGAGCTCCAGGACGACGCAGTGGTACGGGGCGGTGGCGAGCGCAGTGGCGGCCTCCGGGGCGCCGACCGTGGTGACTATCTCGACCCGGCGCTGGGCGCCGGCGGAGCGGGCGACGTCGGCGACGGCGTTCTCCGCCACCAGGGACAGCAGGCCGTTGGGGCGGCCCTCGACCACGAGCAGGCGCCGCGGTTGACCGGCGGCGGGAGGCGCGGGGACGCGCTCCGGGGCCTCGGACACTCCGGTGCTTCCGGTGCCCAGCGCCCTGCGGGCCCCGTCGGCGCCGTTCTCGGCCAGGTCGGGGCGGGTCGCGGGGACGTAGAGGGTGAAGGTGCTGCCCCGGCCCAGGGTGCTCTCCACCGTGATCGCGCCGCCGAGCAGGTAGGCGATCTCGCGGCTGATGGACAGTCCGAGGCCGGTGCCGCCGTACTTGCGGCTGGTGGTGCCGTCGGCCTGCTGGAAGGCGCCGAAGACGCTCTCCACGTGCTGGGGGGCGATGCCGACTCCGGTGTCGCTCACGTGGAAGGCGAGCACCGGGCCGCCGCGCCGGACGGCGTCGGGCAGGTCGGTCTCGTCGGCGGGCTCGATGCGCAGTTCGACCCGGCCCTGCTCGGTGAACTTGACGGCGTTGGACAGCAGATTGCGCAGCACCTGGCGCAACCGGTAGTCGTCGGTGAGGAGTTCGGCGGGGATCTGCTGGACCGTCCGCACCGTGAAGGCGAGGTTCTTCTGGCTGGTCAGCGGGCGGAAGGTGGCTTCGACGTAGTCGAGCAGCGCGCGCAGCGGCACGGCCTCGATGTTGAGGTCCATCTTTCCGGCCTCGACCTTGGACAGGTCGAGGATGTCGTTGATCAGCTGGAGCAGGTCGGAGCCGGCGGAGTGGATGATCCCGGCGTACTCGACCTGCTTGGCGGTCAGGTTGCGGGTGGGGTTCTGGGCGAGCAGCTGGGCGAGGATGAGCAGGCTGTTGAGCGGGGTGCGCAGTTCGTGGCTCATGTTGGCCAGGAACTCCGACTTGTACTTCGAGGCGAGGGACAGCTGGTGGGCGCGCTCCTCCAGTTCCTGGCGGGCCTGTTCGATCTCCAGGTTCTTGGTCTCGATGTCCCGGTTCTGCGCCGCCAGCAGGTCGGCCTTCTCCTCCAGCTCGGCGTTGGAGGCCTGCAACTCGTCCCGACGCGCCTGCAACTCCTGTGAGCGGACCTGGAGTTCGGCGGTGAGCCGCTGGGACTCGTCGAGCAGCTCGTCGGTGCGGGCGTTGGCGATGATGGTGTTGACGTTGACGCCGATGGTCTCCATGAGCTGGTCGAGGAAGTCCAGGTGGACCTGGGTGAACGGCTGGACGGAGGCCAGTTCGATGACGCCGAGGACCTGGTCCTCGACCACGATGGGCAGCACCACCAGGGACAGCGCCCCGGTGCGGCCGAGGCCGGAGGCGGCGGCCAGGTAGTCCGGCGGCAGCGAGTCGACGGTGATGGCGCGCCGGCTGCGCGCGGCCTGGCCGACGAACGACTCGCCGAGGCGGAAGCGGGTGGGGCGCTCGCCGTCGGGGAAGGCGTAGGAGCCGACCAGCTGGAGCACCGTCCCGACGGGGCTGTCCTCGGCGAGGTAGAAGACGCCGCACTGCGCGCCGACCAGGGGGGCGAGTTCGTCCATGACGGACTCGGCGACGACCCCGAGGTCGCGCCGGCCCTGCATCAGGGCCGAGAAGCTGGCGAGGTTGGTCTTGAGCCAGTCCTGCTCCTGGTTGGCGCGGGTGGTCTCGCGCAGGGAGCCGACCATGGCGTTGATGTTGTCCTTGAGGTCGGCGACCTCGCCGGAGGCGTCCACGCTGATCGAGCGGGTGAGGTCGCCGGCGGCGACGGCGCTGGTGACCTCGGCGATCGCGCGGACCTGCCGGGTGAGGTTGCCGGCCAGCTCGTTGACGTTCTCGGTGAGGCGCTTCCAGGTGCCGGAGACGCCCTCCACCTCGGCCTGGCCGCCGAGCCGGCCCTCGGTGCCGACCTCCCGGGCGACCCTGGTCACCTCGTCGGCGAAGGAGGACAGCTGGTCGACCATCGTGTTGATGGTCTCCTTCAGCTCCAGGATCTCGCCGCGCGCGGTGACGGTGATCTTCTGCGACAGGTCCCCGCGCGCGACCGCCGTGGCCACCTGGGCGATCGCGCGGACCTGGCCGGTGAGGTTGCCGGCCATGAAGTTCACCGAGTCCGTGAGGTCGCGCCACGTCCCCGAGACGCCCTTCACGTCGGCCTGGCCGCCGAGGATGCCCTCGGTGCCGACCTCCCGCGCCACCCGGGTCACCTCACCGGCGAACGAGGACAGCTGGTCGACCATCGTGTTGACGGTGTTCTTCAGCTCCAGGATCTCGCCCCGGGCATCGACGGTGATCTTCTGCGACAGGTCCCCCTTGGCCACCGCGGTGGCGACCTGGGCGATGTCCCGCACCTGGGTGGTGAGATTGCCCGCCATCGCGTTGACCGAGTCGGTCAGGTCCTCCCAGGTGCCCGACACCCCGGGCACCTGGGCCTGGCCGCCGAGCCGGCCCTCGGTGCCGACCTCCCGGGCGACCCTGGTCACCTCCGAGGTGAACCGCGACAGTTGGTCGACCATCCCGTTGAACACCGTGGCGATCTCGCCCAGCAGCCCGTCCCCGTCGCCCGGCAGCTTGGTGCTGAAATCGCCGTCGCGCACCGCCGTCAACCCGGCCAGCAGCAGCCGCAGTTCCGGCTCGCCCACCTGCGCGGCGCCCGCCCCCTCGTGGGGGCGGTGCTGTGAGTCGCGGGACGGGGTCGGGCCAGCCATCGAACGTCGCCTCCGTGGAACGCCGGGCCGACTGGCCCGAATCCGGTCGTGGGCACCCCGAAGGACGGGCCGGGGGACCTGGCCGTCGTTCCAGGTGTGGTACCGCCCTCGGAGGCTACCGCAGCCCGCACACGGCCGGACAACGGTTGCCGCCCGGCCGTGCGCCCGGCCGTCCGCCCCGCCGTGCGCCCGGCCGTGCGTCCCGCCGCGCGTCCCGTCCGTCGCCCGGACGCGCGTTCGCGCCCCGGGCAGGCCGTCGGCCTCCCCGGAGCCGGTGCGGGCTTCACGAAACCTCCACGGGGGGCGGCTGCATCGATCCGCCGACACGGGGTACCGGGGGGCAGACCGCGCCGACACGAGAGAGCACGAGAGAGGGAGTCCGATGGCCACGACCACTGGGGAACTGCCCGCCTCCGCCCACCCGTCGACGGGAGGTCCGTCCCGCACGGCCGCTCCTGCCGGAGAGTCCTGGGACCTGCCTTCGCCGGAACCCACCGAGGCCGGAGGGCTTCGGGACCTGCTCCCGCCGGAGCTCGCCGACGCCGATGACCTGCGGGAGATCGCGCCGGCCGACGCGCGCGAGCTCAACAAGGTGCTGCTGCGCCGGCTCCGCACGCTGGAGGAGGGGACGAAGGAGTACTCGTACGTCCGCGCCACCCTGGTCGAGACGAACCTGTCCCTGGTGAGGTTCGCGGTCCGCCGCTTCACCTCGCACCGCGAGCCGCAGGAGGACCTGCTCCAGGTCGGCGCGGTCGGCCTGATCAAGGCCATCGACCGCTTCGACCCCGACCTCGGCGTCGAGTTCACCACCTTCGCCATACCGACCGTCCTCGGCGAGATCCGGCGCCACTTCCGCGACACCACGTGGGCCGTCCACGTGCCGCGCCGCCTCCAGGAGCTGCGCATCCTCCTGGCCAAGGCGCAGGAACGCCTGTCGCAGGACCTGGACCGGGCCCCCACGGTCGCCGAACTGGCCGAGCACCTCGCGCTCTCCCCCGAGGAGGTCGTCGAAGGGCTGACCGCCGCGAACGCGCACACCGCCGGCTCCCTGGACCTCGGCGGCAGCAACGACGACGACGCCCCCGGCCCGCTGGGCGACCGGCTCGGCGAGGACGACCGGGACCTCGCCCTCGTCGACGACCTGGTGGCGCTCAAGCCGCTCATCGCCGACCTGCCGGAGCGGCAGCGGCTCATCCTGTCCATGCGCTTCTGCGAGGACATGACGCAGTCGCAGATCGGCGCCCGCCTCGGGCTGTCCCAGATGCACGTCTCCCGGCTGCTCAGCCGCACCCTGCGGCACCTGCGCGACGGGCTGGAGGACGGCTGAGGATGCGTCGCCACACGAGCCCCGGGCAGGACCAAGCCGGGCGCACACCCCCGTGTTTGGCAGTCCGGCACAACCTCCGTATGGTCGGAAGGCATGGACATGGAGGAGACGACGATGATGCCATTCGACGACGTTCGGGCGGCCGCCGCGCCGGCAGCGTCCCCGCGCCCCGCGGAACTGGTGGTCGAGACCCGTGCCACGGCCTCCGGCGCGGTGGTGTGCGCCCTCGTGGGCGACCTCGACATCGAGACGCTCGCCTCGGCCGCCAACCTGCTCACCAGCGTGGTCGCGCAGCGCCGCGGCGCGGTGGTGATCGACCTCGCCGGGGTGGGTTTCTGCGACTCCTCCGGCCTGAACCTCCTGCTCAAGACCCGCCTCGCGGCGGCGGAGGAGGGGTTGGACCTGCACCTGGCCGCCGTGGCGCCGACCGTCATGCGGGTCCTGGAACTGACCGGCGCGCAGGCGGTGTTCTCCATCCACGACTCGGTCGACGAGGCCCTGGCGGCCTGACCGCCCCGACTCGGGCCGCCAGGGCCTCGGCCCGAGGCGGGCCGGCCGCCCGCCCCGGCCCCGGTTCGCCGCCGGCGCGGGGCATAATCCGAGAACTGCCGGGAAACCGACCGTGCGAGACCGCCGTCGATCCGAAAGGGTGTCCTCACATGACGATGAGCCGGGGAACCCTGGACGGCGACCCGCACCAGCCGGGCCCCGCGCTGCCCGTCGGCGGCCAGCGCAGGCGGCTGACCCTGTCCGGCATCCCCAAGCCGGTCGCCCACGCCAGGACCTTCACCGCCCGCGCCCTCGACGACTGGTACGCGTCCGCCGCCGGGCCCGGCGTCGACGAAGGCGCCCTCGCGGACGTCGTCCTGCTGGTGGCGGAGCTCGTCGCCAACGCCATGCTGCACGGCGACGGCCCGCTGGAACTGGTCCTGGACGCCACCGGGACCCGCCTGCGGGCCGAGGTCAGCGACCGCAGCCCGACCCTGCCCACCCCGCGCCGCCCGCACAACCCGGCCCTCCCCGGCGGCCACGGCCTGTTCATCGTGGAGCGGACCGCCGACCGGTGGGGCGCCGAACCGCACAGCCACGGGAAGACGATCTGGGCCGAGTTCGACGCCTCGCGGCTGACCCGCGGCTGATCCGTCGCGGACCTGAGACGGTGCCTCACCGGACCGCACCGGTGCGCCGAGTTCGTCATCCGCGCCCGGCCGGGGCCGCCACGCCGACTCCGGTTCAGAGAACCTTGCCACGCCGGGTGATTGCATGGCGCCACAGCGTGTGTCCCGGCGAGCGTCTCCGCGTCTTCCCCCGCGGGTACGGGCGGGCCCCGGCAGGAGGAGGAAGCGGATGGCGCAGACCCGGCGGCGGGCCGCCGCCCGCCCGGCGCCCGGCGCGGCCCGACGGCGTCAAGGCTCGGCGGTGCTGCGGTGGTTGAGCACGACCGACCACAAGGCCATCGGCAACCTGTACCTGACGACGGCGTTCGGGTTCTTCCTGTTCGCGGGGCTGCTGGCGATGCTCATGCGCGCGGAGCTCATGCGGCCGGGACTGCAGGTGGTGAGCAACGAGCAGTACAACCAGCTGTTCACCATCCACGGGACGATCATGATGCTGCTGTTCGCCACACCGACGTTCGCCGGTTTCGCGAACGCGGTGATGCCGCTGCAGATCGGTTCCCCGGACGTGGCGTTCCCCCGGCTGAACGCGTTCACGTACTGGGTGTACCTGTTCGGCGGCCTGATGGTGGTCGGGGGCTTCCTGACCACCGACGGCGCCGCGTCGTTCGGCTGGTTCGCCTACGCCCCGCTGAACGGGCCGATCCACAGCCCGGGAACGGGCGCCGACCTGTGGGCCGTGGGGCTGATCGTGGCGGGCCTGAGCACGATCCTGGGAGCCGTCAACTTCATCACCACCATCGTCTGCCTGCGGGCACCGGGCATGACGCTGTTCCGGATGCCGGTCTTCACCTGGAACGTGCTGTTCACCTCGATCCTCGCGCTGCTCGCCTTCACCCCGCTGACCGCGGCGCTGTTCGCGCTGGAGGCGGACCGCAAGCTGGGCGCCCACGTCTTCGACCCGGCCAACGGCGGGGCGATGCTGTGGCAGCACCTGTTCTGGTTTTTCGGCCACCCCGAGGTGTACATCGTGGCGCTGCCGTTCTTCGGCATCATCTCCGAGGTCATCCCGGTGTTCAGCCGCAAGCCGGTCTTCGGCTACTACGGACTGATCGGTGCCACGATCGCGATCACCGCGCTGTCCGCGGTCGTGTGGGCCCACCACATGTTCGCCACCGGCCAGGTGCTGCTGCCGTTCTTCTCGCTGGCCTCGCTGCTCATCGCGGTGCCGACCGGGGTGAAGTTCTTCAACTGGATCGGCACCCTGTGGAACGGCTCGCTCTCCTTCGAGACGCCCATGCTGTTCTCCCTCGGCTTCCTGGTGACCTTCCTCCTCGGCGGGCTGACCGGCGTCCTGCTGGCCGCGCCCCCGATCGACTTCCACGTCACCGACAGCTACTTCGTGGTCGCCCACCTGCACTACGTCCTGTTCGGGACGGTCGTGTTCGCGATGTTCGCCGGCTTCTACTTCTGGTGGCCCAAGATCACCGGTCGGCTGCTGGACGAGCGCCTCGGAAGGATCCACTTCTGGGTGCTGCTGCCCGCCTTCCAGATCACCTTCCTCGTGCAGCACTGGCTCGGCGCCCAGGGCATGCCGCGCCGCTACGCCGACTACCTGCCCTCGGACGGCTTCACCACCCTGAACACCGTCTCCTCCCTCGGCGCGTTCCTGCTGGGCGCGTCGACCCTGCCCTTCCTGTACAACGTGTGGCGCACCGCCAGGTACGGCGTCCGGGTCACCGAGGACGACCCGTGGGGCTACGGGCGCTCCCTGGAATGGGCGACCTCCTGCCCGCCGCCGCGCCACAACTTCCACGCCCTGCCCCGCATCCGCTCCGAAGGCCCGGCCTTCGACCTGCACCACCCGGAGTATTCGCGCACGGCGCTGGAAGGCGAGGAGAACGCGCGGTGAAGACCGAGTCCTACCTGTTCGCGGGCGTCGCGCTGTTCTTCGCCGTCGCCGCTTCGATCTACGGCTGGTTCGCCCGGGAGCCGGCCGGCAAGGCGGCGCTGGTCGTGGCCTTCATGATGTCCACGCTGATCGCGTTCTTCTTCCGGACCCAGTACTCCCGCCGCGGCCGCCGGCCGCAGGACCGCACCGGCGCCGAGATCGTCACCGGTGCCGGGCCGCTGGAGTTCTTCGCCCCGCGCAGCTACTACCCGCTGCTCACCGCGGCCGGCGTCGCGGTCACCGGGCTGGGGCTGGTGTACGCCTTGTGGCTCCTCCTCATCGGAGCGGGTGTGACGGGCGCCGGCGTCCTGGGCTTCGTCTTCCAGCACGCCCAGCGCGGGCAGTGAGTCCGGCCGATCGGCAGCGGTCGGTCGTCGGGGATCACCGCTCAGCGCGTCCCGCGTCGGCGGACGCGAGCGGCCCCGGCTGCGGCTCGTCCACCGCCGTCTCCCCGTTGTCCCGGTAGTACCAGGAGCTCAGGGCGGCCCGCAGCCGTGCGCGCCGCGAGGCGCCCTCGCCCGGCGCCGGCAGGGGAGGCGGGGCGTCGCGCAGGGCCAGCGTGTAGCGCAGGTCGGTGGGGAGCGGCCGGTGCTCGCCGTGGAAGGCGCCCTCGACGGCCTCGTGCACGAATCCGGTCTCGTCTCCCTCCGTCACCCGTTCGAGGTCCCGCTCCTGCAAGGCCAGGCACAGGCGCCGGGTGATCCAGAAGGCCGCCGCCGGCCCGACGAACAGGCCCACCCGCAGGAACCGGTTCAGGCCCTCCACCGGCACGTCCAGTGCCCGGGCGACGACGTCCTGGCCGCCGGCGACCAGTAGGACGACGTAGAAGCACGTCCCGGCGACACCCAGCGCCGTCCGGGTCTGCCGGTTGCGGGGGCGGTCGCACAGGTGCTGCTCGCCGCTCCCCGGGGTGATCCAGCGCTCGAAGAACGGATAGCCGTACAGGGCGGCGAAGAACAGCAGCGGGAACAGCACGGCCGGAATCAGCGGGTTCCAGGCGACGGTGTGGCCCCACAGCCGTGTCTCGGCCCCGGGCATCAGCCGCAGCGCGCCCTCGATGAACCCCATGTACCAGTCCGGCTGCGCGTCGGTGGAGTCCTGGTCGGGGCGGTAGGGCCCGTACAGCCAGATCGGGTTGATCTGGGCGAGGGCGGCGGCCAGCGCCAGCACCCCGAAGACCATCGCCATCAGGCCCGCCGTCTGGACGCTGAAGTGCGGGAAGAGGGGCTTCCCGACGACGTTGCGGTCGGTACGCCCGGGCCCGGCCCACTGGGTGTGCTTGAGGTGGAAGACCAGGATCAGGTGCGCGGTGATCAGGCCGAGCAGGAGACCGGGCAGCAGCAGGATGTGCGCGCTGTACAGGCGGGGAATGATGTCGTGCCCCGGAAGCTCCCCGCCGAAGAGGAAGAAGCTCAGGTAGGTGCCGACCAGCGGGACCGACAGGATGAATCCCTGAGCCGTGCGCAGACCGGTGCCGGAGAGCAGGTCGTCGGGCAGCGAGTAGCCGGCGAAACCCTCCAGCAGGGCGAGCTGGAACAGTGTCAGTCCCACCAGCCAGTTGACCTCCCTGGGGCGGCGGAACGCGCCGGTGAGGAAGATGCGCAGCAGGTGCGCACAGATCGCGGCGGTGAACACCAGTGCCGCCCAGTGGTGGATCTGGCGGATCAGCAGGCCGCCGCGCACGTCGAAACTGATCGACAGCGTCGAGGCGTACGCCTGGGACATCCGCACCCCGCGAAGCGGCGGGTACGTTCCGGCGTACACGGTCTCGGCCATGGACGGTGTGAAGAAGAACGTCAGGAAGACGCCGGTCAACAGCAGCAGCACGAAGGTGTAGAGCGCCAACTCGCCGAGCAGGAAGGACCAGTGGTCGGGAAAGACCTTCCGGAGCAGGCCCTTGGCCCCGTCGAACAGCGGCAGCCGCCGGTCCAGCGCGACCGCCGTGTTCCGGGCGGCCCGCTCCGCCCGCCGCCCGGCCCGCGCCCTCCACCTCGACAGCCGCACGCCGCTTCTCCCGTCCGCTCCGATCGTGTGTCCCGATAGCCATATCCCGTGGCGGCGGGCTGGCCGGACGGGGCTCGCCCGCCGCCCCGGGCTTCACCCGGACGGCCCCCGACTCGATGGCCCTTCGCCCTCTCAGGGCCCGGTTTCAGGCTGCTGACCTGCGGATTCTCCCTGGGTCCCGGCCTGGACGCGGCGGGTCGGCCCACGAACGGCGGGCGTGAACGGACGCCCGCGCTCCGGTCGAGACGTTCACGAAATGATGGCTGCGGGTAGTCGAATGGGTGCGAAAGGTCATCAGGTGGGGGGTGTTGCAGGGAGCGACGATGCCGGAACACGAGCAGTTCGGCGTGCGGGCCGAAGCGGACGGGCCGGCGAGCCGGACCGGAAGAGTCCCGCCCCAGGCGAGTCCGGAGGAGGCCCCCGGGGCGGCCCCCACCCCCGCCCCCGTCCCCGTCCCCGGTGAAGGTCGCGTTCCGGGGGAGGGCCGAGCTCCCGGCCGGCCGGCGCCCCCCGGGGCGGAGAGCGGATCCGCCGATGCCGACGGCACGGCGGCCTGGCCGGACCTGATGCTGCCGCTGCTGCGCACCCCGACCACCGACCGCCCGCTGGTGACCGGCGAACCCGGCGCGGACGACCCGGGGCCGGCCGCGGTGGCCGCCGTCCTGGACCTCGCGCTGCTGGTGGGCGAGCTGATGCTGGCCTGCGGCGAGGCCGCGGAGGACGTCGAGGCCGCCATGCTCGCCGTCGCGCAGGCCTACCGGGCCCAGCCCTGCGACCCCCAGGTCACCTTCACCCGGGTGGCGATCTCGTACCAGCCGGGCCCCTCGGAGCCACCCGTGACGGTCGAGCGCTCCGTGCGGCACCCGGCCGGGGACTACGCGCGGCTGGCCGTGCTCTTCCGGCTGGTCACCGAGATCACGACCGGCGGACTCGTCGTCGACGACGCCCACCACCGGCTGAGGGCTGTGCGCCGGCACTGCCGCCGCTACCCCGCCTGGCTCCTGGTCCTGTCCTCCGGCCTGCTGGCCGGCGCCGCGACGCTGCTGGTCGGCGGCCGGGCCGATGCCCGGGCCTGGCTGGTGTTCGTCAGCGCCGTCGCGGCGGCACTGGCCGGCGACCGGCTCTCGGCGCTGGTCGGACGCCACGACCTCCCGGAGTTCTACCGGATCGCGACGGCCGCGACCCCGGCGGCGGCGATCGGCATCCTGCTGTCCTTCAACGGGCTGAACCTGGGCGGATCGGTGGTGATCACCGGAGGGCTGTACACGCTCCTGCCCGGATGGCCCATGGTGGCGGCGGCGCAGGACGGCCTCGCGGGCTTCTACCTCACCGCGGCCGCACGCCTGATGGAAACGCTGTACATGATGGCCGGCGTGGTGGTCGGGGTGATGACCGTGCTCTACATCGGCGTCAACAACGGTGCCGACCTGGCGGCCCGGCCCGTCCCGGTCGCCGCGTCGAACCCACCGCTCCAGCTGATGGCGGCGCTCCTGCTCACCCTGACCTTCGCGGTGCTGCTCAACACCGAGCCGGGCACGCTGCCGGCCGTCCTGCTCAACAGCGGGGTCGGCTGGACGACGTACGGCGTGCTGATCAACGCCGGCGGCGAGCCCATCATGGCCACCGGCCTCGCCGCCGGGCTGGTGGGCCTGTCCGGCCAGCTCATGGCCCGCTACCGGGGAAGCTCCTCGCTGCCGTACGTCACCGCGGCCCTGGGGCCGCTGCTGCCCGGCTCGTTGCTGTACTTCGGGCTGCTCGCCTTCGTCCGGGGCGAGCCCGAGATCGGGCTCGTCGGCGTCGGGCGCGCCACGGCCACGGCGATGGCGGTGGCGATCGGCGTGAACCTGGGCCGCGAGGTCGCCCGGCTGTTCCTCCCCGCCCCGGGCGTGGTCCCGGCGCCCGGCCGCAGCGCCGGGCGCCACCGCCGCTGAAGGCCGGCCGCCACCGCCGCCGCTGAGGGTGGCGGACGGCGCCGTGCGGCTGTCGGCGTCGGCACCCACGTGGTGCCGGGGCGGACAGCCGCACGAGCCGGTGAACGGGTGGATCAGCGGTTGGGGCGGGTGGTGCGGAAAAGCAGGACGAGTGGATCAGTAGTAGTGACGACGCCCGCCGACGGCGTGCCCGACGGAGCCCGCGATCCACAGGACGAGGCCGATGACGGCCAGGATGATGCCGATGGTCCACAGGATCGAGATCCCGGTGACGAAACCGATGATGAGCAGGATGACGCCGAGGACGATCACGAGGTCCTCCCGTGTGGTGACTGGGACGGTTGTCAGGAGCGGCGGTCCGGCCGTTCGATGGTGATGCCGGAACCGTCCGGGGGTGGTGGAGCCGTCGTTTCTCCGGCCGCGCCCATGATCCGCGTGTACCGCTCTGCGGGCCGGGCAAACCATCCCGCCCGAAGCGGAATGGGTCGGTTCCCCGCTCGGGCATGCCCGGCCCTGCACCGAGCGGTCGCCGCCGTCGCCCGTGGCGGGTCAGGACCGGATCCGGTCGAGGACGGCGTCGATGTCGAGGTGGTCGGATTCGGTGCCGGCCGGCACCAGGGCGAAGGAGTCGAGGAGGAAGGCCGTCACGGCGTCCGCGGGGATGCTGATCACGGCCCGGCCGTTCTCGGCGCACAGGGTGACCAGGACCCGGCCCGCCCGCCCGGGCGCGACCGTCACGTCCCCGTGGCCGGCGGGGGCGTGACGGCCCTCGTTCAGCAGGTCGCGCGCGAAGACCCACCGCGCCTCCCCGCCGCCCCCGAGGGGCGGGAAGACCAGGCACACCGCGTACGGCAGCGAGGTGTCGAAGCGCAGTTGCGCCTCGACGGTCACGTCGGGGAACGGGCCTTCGGGCAGCGTGACGGCGGTGGACCAGGAGGTGACGACGGTCATGCGACGGACTCCGTTTCTGGCAGTGGCGCCGGGTTGTCCGCAGCGGCACCGAGCGCCGGCGGCGGCAGCGTTCGGCTACCCGCCCCGGGCCGATTCATGGCGCTGGTGCGGAAACCTCGCGTGCGCGGTGTGTTCGCTCGTGCGCGGAACGTTTCAGCGCGGTTCCCGGCGCGGTTCCCGGCGCGAGGTGGGTGGTTTCCGTCCGGCGAGAAGGGGCAGCCGCCGCGTGGTCCCGCTGCCCGGTCTGGCGGCCGGTCGTTCGTCCGCGTCCGGGAAGCCCCGGCGTCCCGGACGCGCCGGAGCCCGGTCTTCAGGGGGTGGAGGGCCCGCCAGCACCGCGGGGGCCGGCCGACGGCTCCCCCGACCCGGAAGGAACTCAGCGATGGGTATCGTCATCAGCAGCCCGCTGCCGGACAGCGAACGCAAGACGACCGGGGAGGCCCTGCAAGGGACCCTGGTCGACCTGCTGGACCTGTCCCTGGTGGCGAAGCAGACGCACTGGAACCTCTACGGGCCCCGGTTCCGCTCCGTCCACCTCCAGCTCGACGACGTGGTCGTCACCGCGCGCGACTACGCCGACCAGGTGGCCGAGCGCGCCGCCGCGATCGGGGTCAGCCCGGACGGGCGGGCCGCCACGATCGCCGCCACCAGCAACCTGCCCGACTTCCCCGAGGGCTGGACGGCCGACGTGAAGGCCGTCCAGAACCTGGTGAAGGCCTTCGCCGCCGTGATCGAACGGATGCGGGTGCGCATCGACGAGACCGGCCCGGCGGATCCCGTCAGTCAGGACCTCCTGATCGGACTCACCGCCGAGTTGGAGAAGCACAGCTGGATGTTCCAGGCCGAGAACCAGCACTGACGCCACCCCGCCGACCGCGACGGGCCGGGGCCGGGATCGGGGCGGGTCCCGGCCCCCTGCGCGCGGTGCGGTCGGCCGGGCGGCCCGGCCGTCAGTGCTTCTCGTCCCGGTCCACGCGGGACTGCGTGCGGCGGGACCGCGTACGGGCCGCGGACCTGCGGCGGCGCACGCGCCAGACGATGAGGGCGATGACGACCGCCGCGGCGAGCAGGGCGGCGACGACACCGCCGACGGTGCCCTCGACCTTGGTGTAGGCGGCCCCGGCGAAGTAGCCGAGGAGGGTGAACCCGACGCCCCAGGCGAGGCCGCCGAGGGCATTGAAGAGGAGGAAACGGCGGTACGGCATGCGGGAGACGCCGGCCAGCGTCGGCACCACGGGGCGGAAGAAGGCGACGAAGCGGCCGAAGAACACGGCCGCCGGCCCCCGCCGGCGGATCAGGTCACGGGCCTTGTCGACCTGCTCCTCATGCCGTCGCAGCATGCGCGTGTCGAGGACCGCCGGGCCGATGTGGCGGCCGATCTCGTAGGCGACGGAGTCCCCCAGGACGGCCGCGCAGACCACGGCGAGGACCAGCCAGCCGATGGACACCCGGCCCTGGTGGGCGAGGAAACCGCCGAGGACGGCGGCGCTCTCGCCGGGGATGAGGAAGCTGAAGAAGAGGGCGTCCTCGGCGAAGACGAGGGCGGCGACGACCGCGTACACGACCGGGCCGGACAGGCCGTCCAGCCAGTCGGTGATCGAGTGCATCAGCCACCCCGTTCGGGATCTCCCGCCCCTTCTGCCGCCCGTTCCGCCGCCCCCTGCCGCCTCAATGTAACGGCGGGCGGTCCCGCACGCAGTGCCCCCCGGCGCTCAGGCCACCTGCGGCGGGCCGCGCGGCCGGCGGCGGCGTTAGCCTTCGCGCTTCCCGGGTAACCGCTCCGCCGGACCGCGACGGATCACCCTGCGAGGAGGACGCACCATGGACGGACGCGAGCAGGAGGGGCTGCTCGGGACCGAGCGGGAGCTGCGCCGCGGCCGCGTCCTGGAAGCACGGCTGCACAGGTTCGGCCTCGGACTGCGCAGCAGGGCCTGGGACATGATGCGCGGGGTACGGCCGCTCACAGTCCTCGGGCTCGCCCTGCTGTCGCTCGGCCTGCTGGCGGCCGGACTCCGGACGGCGCAGGCGCCCGTCCTGTGGGCCCTCACGGGCTGCTGGGCGCTGACCCTCGCGATCGCCTTCGCCGTGCTCTGCGCCTGCGCCGATGGCCGGGGGCGCGGCGGATAACCGGGGAGCGGCGGACAAGGAGGACCACCAGCTCGCCCGGATCGGAACCCGTCGACCCGGCACGGCGGCACCGTCGACGAGGAGACCCTCCGACTCCGCCAGGCGGCCGTCGCCCGCGCGCTCGACGTGCTCGACGTGCTCGACGTGCTCGACGCAGTGGGTGCGGCGCTCAGTGCGCGGCGGTTTCCGCCGGGTGGGTGTCGTCCTGGTGGTGGTCCTGGGCGGCCGCTTCGGCCGCTTCGGCGGCGTCGGGTGCGGAGCCCTGTCTGGCTGCCTGGCACGTGCTGCAGGTGAGCCAGTGCGCTGGAGGCTGGTGGGCGTAGCGGTGCGGGGCGAGGGTCATCCCGTCGGTGTCCAGGCCGCACAGGGTGAGGTGGCCGCAGGTGCCCGAGGCTTCCGCGGGGGCGGCGTGTACGCGGCGCACCGGGCTCTCCGGGTCCGCCGGGGTGTGGTCGGGGCCGAGGAGCCGCACGTTGGTCGGCATGTCTAGCTCAAGTACGACGACGATGTCCATCTTCTCAACGTGGCTGCTGGGCCGGTCCGCCGCACCCGCGCGGTGGCATCCGGACCAGCCCGGGCCACCCCTGGCGGACGGGCTCCGATCGGCCGCGTGCGCGACGGCGGAGAACGTGAAGGCGTGCCCCGCCCCAGCGCGACGCCCGTGATCGGCGGCGACGTGGCGCGCTGACGTGGCGCGCTGACGTGCAGGCGCAGGCTCCGGGCAGGGGCGACGCCCGCCTTTCCCCGGCGCGGCGTTCACTGCGCGCGCAGGGCGCGCTCGCACTCCTGGCACCGCTGGTCGGCGAGCGTGGGCGGGTACCAGGGCTCGCCGGGCCGGACCGGCCGGTAGTGGGTGTGTTCCATCGGGCCGGTCTCCAGCCCGCAGAGCGTGTACGGCTGCGGGTCCTCGGGCACGTCGGGATCGGCCCCGGCGGCGTGCACCGCGATCACGGCGGGTTCGACACCATCCGCGCCGATGGCCACGTCGGGCTCCAGCTCGAAGAGCACGATGATCGATGCCATGCACCGAGCCTCGGCCATCGCCGGTGGACCCACATCCGGGGTAGGCCTTTCGAGGCGAGCACCCCTGCCCCGTTTCGGCCCGGCTCCGTCCGCAAGCGCGGCGGGATCGACGACCGCATGGATCGCGCCCGTCGGGGGCTGCTGCCATGCTCGGGTGATCACACCTCGTGCACGGAAGGAGTCCGTCGATGATCGCGCCGCCCGCGCTGGAACGGTGTCCGGGCGGGCCGCGGTGAGGGGCTGGGTGGTCGGGGCCGTCGGCGAACCGGGCAAACCGTGCAAACCAGGCGAGCCGGGGCGGTTGCTGGTGGTGCTCGTCGACGGTCGGCGGCTGGTGACGCGCGAGCTGTCCGGGCAGGAGCGGGCGGAGCTCGGGTCGCCCGTCGCCGGGCGGCTGCGCAAGCCGCATCCGGGCGCGCGGTCGATGGTGCGCTGGCTGCGCCCGGTGCTGGCCGTCGTCGTCGAGCTGGAGGCCGGTCAGGTGTGCCGCATCGCCTTGCCCGCGGCGGGTGACTGAGTGGTCCGCCGCCGCCACCCGGTCCCGGTCCCGGTCCCGGATCCGGACCCGCCGGCGCCACCTCGGCGGCCGTCGTGGGGGTTCACCCGATTGCCCAGCGTCCGTCCGGCCGGCCCCGGGACGGACCGGGCGCCCGGGGGCGGGCCGCGTCCGGGCGACGTAGGTTGCGGGCATGACCAGTGACGAGACGACGATCCCGGCGGTAGGGGTGCGCCTGCTGGACGAGGTGTTCGACGCGATCGAGGCGGCCAACGGCCGCCCGCAGCCGTGGACCGGTTTCGACCACGGGATCCTGGGGGCCTACCGATGGGCCGCCGGCGCCCAGGTCGCGGCGCCCCTCACCGCTGCCGCCGCGCTCGGCGCCACCGGGCCCTGCCGGGCGCAGCTCCTGGCCGAGTGCCAGGCCGCCGCCGTCCGTCTGCGCGACGTCTCGGCCCTGGCCCTGGCCTCGACCTCGGGCGAGGGCGACGGCGCGGACGAAGGCGCGAACGCCGCGTACGCCCTGGGCGCCTACCAAGCGCTGGCCTGGCTCTGCGGCCACCACGAAGACCGCCCCTGACCCGACGGCCCGAAGGGCCGGCACAGACCCGCGGGCCCGCCGACCTGCCCGGCCGCTGCCTTGCTGCTCCTGCTGCGCACCGCCACGGGCAACCCGGTCGCCGCGTGGGCCCTCAGCGCAGCCGTCCTGCTCTGGTTCACCACCACCTGGTTCGTTCTGCCCCAGATCGTGCTGCGGCGTACGGCCGCCCGCCAGGCGGTTCCCTCCGCCCACGGCGGCCCCGGCGCGGACGACCACCCCTCACGGTGACGGAGGCCGACCGGAACAGCGTCCGAGCGCCGGTCGGATCTCCGAGGCGTACGGGCGCGTCGCAACCGGCGTTCGGGGTAGGCGCCGCGGCAACCCGAGGCGGAGAGACCGCGCCCGCCGGTTCGAGCAGGAAGCACCCAGCGGGCCCGCGAGGCCGCCTCCACGCCTCCAGGCCTTCAGGCCTCCGGAGCGCACCGAATCCGCCGACCGACCTGATGAGAAGGGCTACGCCATGAGCACGCACGACACGGGCACCACCCCCGCGGAGCAGGACGCCCCGCGGGACGGCGACGACACCGTACGGGAGCGGTCCGCAGAAGAACGGAACATCGTGGCGCCCACCCCGAAGGACGTCCGCGCCAAGGCCGACGAGCCCGACGACGCCGACGACGCCGACGACGCACCCACCCCACCCGCCGCCGACACCCAGGCCCCCTGACCAGCGACACCCCGCCGCCCCCGACCCCCCGGCCGCCCGTACTCCGTCGCCCGGGCGCTCGGACTCCACTCACCCGACGGACGGCGCAGCAGGGGCTCCGGTCCCTTCCACATGTGGAAACCCGGCGAGCCGCTATCACCTGATTCGTCGAAGTCGCCCAGACCCACATCGGGTGGTTCGTGATCCCGTACGCTGCTTGCTCACCAGGCGGGGCTGGCATGAGGGGGCGTGGGGATGGCCGGTGGAGAGCGTGGGCGCAGGGCTGCGATCGTCCGGTACTGGCGGGCTGTGGAGTTGTTCAGCCCGCAGAAGGTCGACGGGGTGGATCCGTCGAAGGACGTCTATCCGGTCTGGGACGGCCGACCGCTGCCGTGGGAGCCGGACCACCGGCTCCGCCGGCGCTCGCCGGGCCGCGGGCGATCCTGGCAGCACACGGTGTACGCGGGCGTGTTCGAGCTCACCGCGCTGCGCGACACGCTGCTCGGCGTGTTCGGCACCGACGGGCCCACCGAGGACTTCGACGGCCGTTCGGGCGGCCAGAGCGCGGTGCTCTGCTTCTCGGTCAACGACCAGGGGCTGCTGCTCAAGGACAGCGTGACGATCTCGTCGTGCGCGTGGGCGGTGGGCCGGGCCCTGCGCCCGGGGCCGGCGGACCCGGCCTGGCTCGACGGCTTCGAGAAGGACTCCGAGCTGTGCGTCTCGACCCTCCTGGAGCTGGGCGACGGCCGGCTCCCGGTGGTGGAGCAGCGGCGCGGAGCGGGCGGCGCGCCCTCCGGACCCGGATCGGCGCTCGGTGCGATCGCGGGTGTGGCGGTCGATGTCGTGCTCGGCGCTGCCGTCGGCGGGATCGCCTCGACGGTGGGCACCGTGGCGGGTGCCGCGCTGGGCTCGATCACCCAGGCGGTCGCCGAGACGCTGACCGGATCGGCGGCGGACTCGCTCGCGGACCGGGTCGGCAGCAGGGTGAGCGATCACGTGACCCAGCGGGTGGAGGGGGTCCTCGACGGCGGCCTGCACCCCGCGGGCGGTGCCGACGCCGATGCCCTGCGTTCCGGGGACGACGCGGACGCGGCGGATGAGCCCGAGGAGCCGGACCCGACGGGCGATCTCCCCGTTCCGTTGGGCCTGAAACCGCTTGACGTCAGGGACCTCGCGGCCGTCACCCGCTGGGTCGCCGAGCAGCTCGGGATCGCGGAGGCGCTGCGGCCGGACGCCGTGCGGGTGAAGAGCTACACCGTCCGGGAGTCGCAGAGCTCGGAGAGCGACCAGTCCGACTTCCTCAACAGTTTCATCGCCGCGGACCTGGAACAGGTGGCTGCGGCGCTCGCGGAGGGCAGGTCGGGACGGGCGCTGGAGGACTATCTCCGGTCCACCGCAACTCTGGACTCCGGCCGCCGGACCGACGTGCGGCAGCAGCCGCAGGTCCTGCTGGACGGTGTCCGTCCGACAGCCGCCCCACTCGGTCGGTGGCCCGGCAGGAGTGACCAACCCCTGGTCCTCAGCCAGCAGTTCGCGGTGAACAGTGCGTTGGCGGAGCCGGGTGGTGCCGGGGGCGGCGGCCTCTACGCGGTCAACGGGCCGCCCGGCACGGGCAAGACCACCATGCTCCGCGACCTGATCGCCGCCCTGGTGGTGCAACGTGCGGAGCGGCTGGCGGCGTTGGTCTCTCCGGCGGAAGCGTTCGGCAAGGTCCACACCTGGAGTTCCGGCCAGTGGAGCCGGAGGCTTCACGGGCTGCGCGAGGAGCTGACGGGCTACGAGATCGTCATCGCGTCCGCCAACAACGGCGCGGTCGAGAACGTGACGACCGAGATCCCGTCCGCATCCGCGGTAGCCGAGGAGTGGTGCGAGGAGGCCGACTACCTCTCAGCGCAGGGCAGGCTGCTGCTGGGCGGCGCGGACGCGTGGGGAGCGGTCGCGGCACCTCTCGGCAATCGCGCGAACCGCTCCCAGTTCGTCAGCCGCTTCTGGTGGGGCAAGGAGATGCAGGAGACGGCCGACCCGCGACGCCCCGGACAGAGCCGCCGACAAGCCGTGTCCACCGGCCGGGGTCTGCGTGATCTTCTGCTCCGGCAGAAGGAGTTGAACGGCGACGCCCGACCTGGTCCGGATCGGAACCCGCTCGGTGGCAGCCGCGTGCCAGGTGCCCCGGACGCGCCGGCCACCGCTGAGCTGGGCGATCCCTGGCCGCTGGCGGTGCGCCGCTTCACCCAGGCGCGCCAGGCCGTCCAGGAGCTGGCCGCGGCCAGGGAGGCCGCGGCCGCCGCACGCGACAGCCGGGAGCTCCTGGCGCGACAGCTGCGGGGTGCCGAAGCCGCTGTGGCAGCGGCCCGGGCGAACACGGCCCCGGCCGAGCGCGTACTGGCCGACGCGCAGGCCGCGGCGCAGAGCGCGACCGAACGGCTGGCGGCCACGCAGCAGACCGAGCACCAGGTGTCCACGACGTTGGCCGAGGCCCGGGCCACCGTGGAGCTGCGCCGGGGAGTGTGCCAGTCGCGGCTCGATGACCTGCGCTCGTACGATGCGCGGCAGCGTCCTCGCCGGCTACGCGCCTGGCTCTCCTCAGATGCGGAGGAGAGGTGGTTGCGTGGGCGGGAACCGCTGGTGAGTGCTCTGGCTCAGGCCGAAACAGCATGGGAGGCATCTCAGAGCGCACTCGGCCGACTCAGTGAGCTCCTTGCCGACGCACGAGCGGCCGGCGAGGAGGCCGCTGCGGCCGAGGCCGCGGCACAGCGCTCGCGCGCGAGCCGACTGGACGGCCTGCGCCGCGCGGAACAGGCCGTCACCGCTGCCGAGCAGGCAGCCGCCATGGCTCGGACCGCCGCCGACATCGCCGCCCGCAAGGTCTCCGATGCGACGCGACGGTGGCGCGCACACGTGCCGGCCGAGGACTGGGCCGCACTCCCCGGAGACCCGCAGGCCGATGGCCGGCGGGAGCTGTCCGCCCCCTGGATGGACGAGGAGTTCAGCGCCGCCCGCACCCGCGTGTTCCTCGCCGCGCTGGATCTGCACAGGGCCTTCCTCGCGGCGGAGGCGAAGCGCCTGCTCACCAGCTTGCAGGCGGTGATGGAGGTGGTGGGCGGCGACGCTCCGAAGGATCTGCCGCCGGAAACCGTCCGGGCCGCCTGGCAACTGTTGTTCCTGGTCGTGCCGGTGGTGTCGACGACCTTCGCCTCGCTGGACCGCCTCTTCGCGGGCCTGGGCTCCGAGGCCCTGGGCTGGCTGTTCATCGACGAGGCGGGGCAGGCCACCCCACAGCAGGCGGTCGGCGCACTGTGGCGGGCCCGTCGGGCGGTCGTCGTCGGCGACCCGTTGCAACTCGAACCTGTCGTGACGGTGCCGTGGACGGCACAGCAGCGGCTTCGCACCCACTACGGAGTGGCGCAGGAGTGGGCGCCCGGCCGCACCTCGGTCCAGCGGGTCGCCGACCGCCTCGCCCGGTGCGGCACCTGGCTCCCGGCCCAACTCCCCGACGGCGAGACGGAGGTGTGGGTGGGGTCACCGCTCCGGGTGCACCGTCGCTGTGACAATCCGATGTTCGAGATCAGCAACCGCATCGCCTACGACGGGTTGATGGTGTTCGGCACGGGTGAGCGAGCGCCCTATCCGATCGCCGACCGCAGCGTCTGGCTGGACGTCGTCGGGGGCGAGTCCGACGGCAAGTGGGTGGCTCAGCAGGGGCTCGTGCTGGGCAGGGTGCTGGATCTGCTCGGGGAGCGGTTGCGCGCGCAGATCGAGCAGGAGGAGTGGGAGTCCGCACGACGAGAGGGCCGGCCGCCGGTGGACCTCGGCACCACGATGGCCGCCGAGGTGCGCGAGCGACTCGGCAAGTCCGTGTTCGTGGTGAGCCCGTTCCGGGAGGTGGTCGCCGAGGCGCGCCGGACGGCCGGAACCCGGCTTCCCGCCAAGCGGGTCGGCACGGTGCACACCACCCAGGGCAAGGAGGCGGACGTGGTCATCCTGCTGCTGGGTACCGTGGCGTCCCAGAACGGAGCCCGCGACTGGGCGGCTGACAGCCCCAACCTCCTCAACGTCGCAGTGAGCAGGGCCCGGAGACGACTGCTTGTCATCGGCGACCGGGGACTGTGGGGCCGGCACCGCCACTTCGACGTCCTGGCCGACCACGGGGGCTTGGCCCGGTTCGACGCGTCCGGCTGGCTGAACGGCTGAACGGCTGAACGGCTCAGATATATCTTCAGGTTGTCGTAGGTGCAAATACCAGATGGTCGGCATCGAAGCCTCGGGCTTGATGACTTCCTTGTGGTGCCGCAACCGTCCTTGTGGCGCCACTCGTGGCCGGGTGCCGCGCGGGACGGCGGCCAAGGTGGTTTTAATTTCAACTATAATGGTGTGGTGGCATGCATGCCGGCCACGAGCGATTCGGTGATCCGGTGATCCGGTGACCTGCTGATCTGCCAGAGGAGTTCCCGTGAGTGATGTGACCACCGATGTGACCGTTGCCCCGGTGCGCCGGCGGGTGTTCATCGACAAGCAGAGCCCCCAGGCCTACCGGGCGTTGCGGGCGACCGCCGAGGCGGCCGGGGTGGGGGCGGCGGAGGCCGGGCTGGACCGCAGGCTGGTGGAGCTGGTCAATCTGCGGGTGTCCCAGATCAACGGGTGTGCGTACTGCCTCAACGTGCACACCAGGGCCGCTCTTCAGGCCGGTGACACCGCGCAGCGCCTGGGCACGCTGCCCGCGTGGCGCGACACCGAACTGTTCACGCCGCAGGAGCGTGCCGCGCTCGCCCTGGCCGAGGCGACCACCGATCCGTCGGACGCCGTCGCGCAGGAGGCCGCCTACGGCGTCGCCCGCGCGGCTCTGACCGATGACCAGATCTCGGCGGTCATCTGGGTGGCGATCGCCATCAACGCCTTCAACCGCGTGTCGATCCTGAGCAAGCACCCGGTGCGCGCGATTCCGGCACAGTGACGGTGCCGCGCGGGCTCGCCTCGGTGATCAGGGCGCGGATCGCCGTGGCCACGGGGGCCGGCCGTTCCTGCATGGCGACGTGGCCGACGCCCGGGAGGGTGAGGAGGCGCGCGTCGCGGAAGGCCGCGTAGGCCCGGGGCGCCGTACGGAAGGGGACGAGGGCGTCGTCCCGGCCGTAGACGAGCAGGGTGGGGGCGGTGACGCGGCGCGCCAGGTGCCAGGCGGAGGCCTCGCCCCGTCGCAGGAACGCGTGGACCACCGAGCGCACACCTTCGGCCAGCATGTCCTGCGTGTACGGCAGTTCGGCGCGGCGTCGGCGCTCGCGCGCCTCCACCGACCGCTGTTCGGCGCCGACGAGGGCGGGGTTCGCGTAGATCAGGCGGTAGAGGTCGTCCAGTTGGCGGTCGGGGCTCTGGGCGGCCAGGAGGCGGGAGTACAGCCGTGGCGCGCCCGGCAGGCCGAGCAGGGCCACCCGCAGGGCCGGGGCGGGCGGGAACGCCGGCAGTACGGGTGAGATGAGGGTCAAGGTGCCGACCAGGTCGGGTCGTTGGGCGGCGAGGCGCAGTGCGACCAGGCCGCCGAGCGAGTTGCCGACCAGGTGCACGCGGTGGTGTCCGGTCCGGTCGAGGTGGCGGGCCACGGCCGCGGCCTGGCGTTCGACGGTGACGTCGCCGTCGGGCGGGGGTGCCGACCTTCCGAAGCCCGGGAGGTCGAGGGCCAGGCAGTGCGCCGAGGCCCGCAGCAGGTCGATCAGGTGGGCCCAGTTGTGGGTCCAGCCGCCCAGTCCGTGCAGGAAGACGGCGGTGCCGGCGGCCGGAGCGGGGCTGCGGACGTACTCGGCGGCGAGGGGGTGGTGCATGGTGGTCCGTTCCTTGGGTGTGATGCCGCCGTTGATCGCCTGCCGGCCCGCTCAGCGGTGCAGGGGCTCGGCCGTCCCGGTGCGGGCGAGCCGGTAGTGCTCGACGAGGTGGTCGCCGACCGTCTCCCAGCTGCGCCGCGTCGCGGCGGCACGGCCCGCCCGCCCGAACGCCGCCCGCAGTTCGTCGTTGCGGGCGAGACGTTCGACGGCCTCCCGGAATCCGTCCGCCGCGCCGGGTGGGACGAGGAACCCGGTGTGCCCCGGGCGGACGAGGTCGAGCGGTCCGCCGGCCGCCGGGGCGACGACGGGCAGCCCGCTCGCCATGGCCTCCTGGAGGGTCTGGCCGAAGGTCTCGAACGGCCCCGCGTGGACGAAGGCGTCGAACGAGGCGTAGAGCCGGGCGAGTTCGTGCCCGGACCGGAGTCCCAGGAAGACCGCGTCCGGGAGTGCGGCCTCCAGCCGGGCTCGGCACGGGCCGTCGCCGACGACCACCAGCCGAACCCCCGGGATCCGGGACACCTCCGCCAGCCGGTCGACGTGCTTCTCCGGCGCCAGACGTCCGACGTACCCGACCAGGACGTCTCCGGGGCGGCCGAGGCGCCGGCGCAGGGTCTCGTCACGGTGGCGGGGGTGGAACCGTGCGCAGTCGACGCCGCGCGGCCACAGGTGGACCCGGGGGATGCCGTGCGCGAGCAGGGCGCGCAGCGAAGCCCGCGACGGTGCCAGCGTCCGCGCGGCCAGGGAGTGCACCCGGCGCAGCCGCCACCAGGCCAGCCGGGGCCCGGCCGCGCCCAGCGCCGGCAGGTAGGTCCTGGCGTAGGCGGCCAGATCGGTCTGGTAGACCGCCACGGACGGGACCCCCGCCCGGTCGGCCGCCGCGGCGCCGACCGCCCCGAGCGCGAACGGGCTGGCCAGGTGGACCACGTGCGGGCGGTGCCGCTCGATGGCGTCGGCCACCCCGCGCCCCGGGAGCGCGACCCGCACCTCCGGGTAGCCGGGCAGTGGCACCGACGGGACGCGGACCACCTCGTAGCCGTACGCCCGATCGCGGCGCGGGTCGCCCGCGTACCGTCGCGCGGCTCGCGCGCCCGGTGCCCGCACGGCGGGTGCCACCACCACCGGGGTGTGGCCCCGGGCGACGAGGTGTTCGGCGGTCCGGAGGACGCTGTGGGCGACACCGTTGAGCTGCGGGGCGAAGGACTCGGTGACGATCAGGACGCGGAGCCGTTCGCCGCCGGGGGCCGGGCCGTCCGCGGTGCGCGCCGCCGGCCCGGACAGGACTCCGCTCACCGTACCGCCGCCCCCGCTTCGGGCGCGGCCTGCGGCGCCGGGGCGGTCGGCGGTTCCGGGGCGGTCGGCCGGGTCGGCGGGGTCGACTGCCCCGGGTCGCCGGGGAGCGAGCGGCCGACGGCCCGCAGGTCCCGCAGGATCTCCCGCAAGCAGGCGACCGGGCTCGCCTCGCTGTACGGCACGCCGATCTGCTCGCAGTAGTCGCGCACGAGGCGCGAGGCGGGGCGCAGCGCCGCCACCGGCATGGCCGGGAAGAGGTGGTGCTCGATCTGGTAGCCGAGGCCGCCGAAGAGGAAGTGGACGAACCGGCCGGCCCGCAGGTTGCGCGACGGCAGCACCTGCCGGCGGAGGAAGTCGGCACGCTCCGCGTCCGGGCCGGTCATCGGCATGCCCTTGTGGTTGGGCGCGAAGATGCACCCCAGGTACACGCCGAGGACCGCCCCGAACAGCACGGCGAAGGCCAGCGCCTGGAGCGGTGCGAGGACGACGGCCAGGAGGGCCACCGCCAGGGCGTAGTGCAGCGCGGCGAGCGTGCGCTCCAGGGCGGGGTACCGGACGGTGCCGCGGGTCAGGGTCACGCAGGTGGCGACGAGCAGCCCGAGCGCCTGGAGGGACAGCAGCGGGAAGAACAGCTCCGCCTGGTACCTGGCCGCGAGCCGCCTCAACCCCCTTGTCCGGCAGGCCTGTTCGGTGGTCCGGGCGAAGAGGAGGGAGTCCGCGGCCGGGTCGTGGCCCTCGCGGTTCGGGTGCGCGTGGTGCCGGTTGTGGTCGTCCACCCACCACCCGTAGCTCATGCCGACCACCAGGTTGCCCAGCACGATGCCCGCCAGGTCCGTCGCCCGGCGGCCGGCGAACACCGCGTGGTGGGCGACGTCGTGCCCCAGCAGCGCCAACTGGCCGAGGACGAAGGCGAACAGGGGCGCGAGGCACAGCTGCCACCAGCTCGCGCCGAGCACGACGAACCCGGCCAGGAGCAGCGCGAGGGCGGTGAACAGCGCGGCGCTCCGGCCCGCGTAGTACAGGGGACGCCTGCGCAGCAGACCGGCGTCGGAGACGCGTCGGTGCAGCTCGGCGAAGTCGCCGCGCCGGGTGGTCCCGGTGGGCGGGGTGTCCTGGACGGTCATGCCACCATTCCGGTCTCCGGTCGCTCCGGTCGCTCCGGTCGCTCGTTCCCGCCGCGCCGCGAGGCCCCGGGCAGGGTGGCGTCAGCCTTCCGCATCCGAACCGCCGTTGTCTCGGCGCTTCGCCGTGTCGCGGCCGGAGGTGGCCCGATCGGGTGGCGGCGGGCCGGGATGGTCCGTCATGCGTCCGATCACCGTTCGTCCGTTCGCCTGTTCGCCCGTTCGGCGTTCGCGCGGTCCGGTGGTTGGTGAGGAGCCCGGGGAGTGGGAAGCGGAGTGGGGGGGGGGGCGGGGCCCCCCCCCCCCCCCCCGGGGCCGCTGGTGCCAAAAGGGCCCGGTGGGCCCCAATAAAGTAAGGGAGAGATACACAAAAACATAACCC
>NZ_JBIWAP010000039.1:0-92448 GCF_044760075.1 Kitasatospora sp. NPDC098663
TTGCCCCCGCTCTCTCGCGGCGACTCCGGAACTGTACGGGGACAGGACCGCCACATGCAAATCGCCCCTGCCCAGGGTCCCGGGCAGGGGCGATCCGCTGTTCAGGCGTCGTCAGACGCGGCCCATCTCCTCGGCGATGGCCGCCACGAAGCCGTCGATGTCGGCCTCCGTGGTGTCGTACGAGCACATCCAGCGCACCTCGCCGGTGTGCTCGTTCCAGAAGTAGAAGCGGTAGTGCTTCTGCAGCCGCTCACTCACCTCACGCGGGAGGATCGCGAACACCGCGTTCGCCTGGACCGGGCGCACGATCTCGACACCGTCGATCCCGCGGACGGCCGCCTCCAGCCGGCTCGCCATCGCGTTGGCGTGCCCGGCATTGCGCAGATAGAGGTCGCCGGAGAGCAGCGCCTCGAACTGGACGGAGAGGAAGCGCATCTTCGACGCGAGCTGCATCGAGGTCTTGCGCAGGAACTTGATGTTCCGCACCCGCTCGGGGTTGAGCACCACCACGACCTCGCCGAACAGCAGGCCGTTCTTCGTACCGCCGAAGGACAGCACGTCGACGCCCACGTCCGTGGTGAAGGCGCGCAGCGGCAGGCCGAGCGCCGCGGCGGCGTTGGCCAGGCGGGAGCCGTCGACGTGGACGAGCATGCCGAGCTGGTGGGCGTGCTCGGTGATCGCGCGGATCTCGTCGGCGGTGTAGAGGGTGCCGAGCTCGGTGCTCTGGGTGATGGAGACCGCGAGCGGCTGTGCGCGGTGCTCGTCGCCGAAGCCCCAGGCCTGCTGGTCGAGCAGCTCGGGGGTGAGCTTGCCGTCCGGGGTGGGGACGGTGAGCAGCTTGATACCGCCCATCTTCTCCGGGGCGCCGCCCTCGTCCACGTTGATGTGGGCGGATTCGGCGGCGACCACGGCGCCCCAGCGCGGGAGCAGCGCCTGGAGGGCGACCACGTTGGCGCCGGTGCCGTTGAAGACGGGGTAGGCCTCGGCCTTGTCGCCGAAGTGGCCGCGGAAGACGTCCTGGAGGTGGGCCGTGTAGTCGTCCTCGCCGTAGGCGATCTGGTGGCCGCCGTTGGCGAGGGCTATCGCGGCGAGGATCTCCGGGTGCACGCCGGCGTAGTTGTCGCTGGCGAAGCCGCGGACGGCGGGGTCGTGCCGCCGTACCGCGTCCGTACGGGTGAGGTCGGTCATCGGGCTGTCAGCCACAGGTGCTGTCCGTTCAGTTCTGCTGCGGGGCGGTCCCAGAGGCCCGCCAGGTGTCCGGCGAGGTCGGCGGTGTCGGTGAAGCCGGCGAACTTCGCCTCCGGCTTCTCGGCCCGCATTTCGGGACTGACCAGCGCCTTGATGACCAGGATCGCAGCCGCCGCGGTGGGCTCGCCGTCGGGGGCGGTGGTCTCCTTCTTGAAGGAGTCCGCCATGGCGAGGGTCCAGGCCTCGGTGGCGGCCTTGGCGGCCGCGTAGGCGGCGCCGCCGGCAGTGGGCTTGTGGGCCGCGGCGGCGGAGATCATCGCGTAGCGGCCGGCGGAGCTGCGGACCAGGGCGGGCTGGAAGGCCAGCGAGGTGTGCTGGAGGGTGCGCACGACGGTGTCGTGCAGGAAGTCCCAGTCGTCCAGGCGGGTGTCGAAGAAGGTCTTGCTGCCGCGCCAGCCGCCGACCAGGTGGAACAGACCGTCGACGTGGCCGTGCTCGGCCTCCAGGTGGTCGGCCCAGTCGTGGACCTCCTGCGGGTCGAGCAGGTCGATCACCTGTCCGCTGACCTTGGCCCCGCGCACGGCGATGCGGGTGGCGTCCAGCGCGGACTCGAGGCGCTGGGCGTCGATGTCGGCACCGATCACGGTGGCGCCGTCGGCGGTGAGGCGGCGCAGCACCGCCTGGCCGGCCGGGCCGCTGGCTCCGGCGACGGCGATGACCTTGCCGGTCAGCGGGGACTTGGTGGTCGTGGTCACGCGGCGGCTCCCTGGATACCGGTGCCGGTGATGCCGGCGGTGGCGGCGATGACGCCGCCGAGCTTCTTGGACAAGGCCTCGTAGAACATGCTCAGCGGGAACTCGTCCGGGAGCACCGCGTCGCACAGCGCCTTGTTGAGGGCCTTGCCGTCGGTGATGTCGAGCGGCAGCGCCTCGGGGCCCTTCGCCCAGGTGGAGGCGGGGTGCGGGGTGAGGTAGCGGGAGACCAGCTGGTAGGCGGCGATCCAGTGGGCCGGCTTGGGCCGGTCGATGCCGTCGCGGTAGAGGGTCTCGATCTCGGCGCAGAGCTCGTTGGTGACCTGCGGGGCCCGGTCCCAGTCGATGCTGAGGCGGTTGTCGCGCCAGCGCAGCGCGTCGTGCTTGTGCAGGTAGGCGAAGAGCAGCTGGCCGCCCATGCCGTCGTAGTTGCGGACGCGGTCGCCGCTGACCGGGAAGCGGAACAGGCGGTCGAAGAGGACCGCGTACTGGACGTCGCGGGCGTGCGCGTTGCCTTCGGCCTCCAGCTTCACCGCCTCCTTGAAGGTGGTGAGGTCGCAGCGGAGCTCCTCCAGGCCGTACATCCAGAACGGGCTGCGCTGCTTGATCATGAAGGGGTCGAACGGCAGGTCGCCGTGGCTGTGGGTGCGGTCGTGGACGAGGTCCCACAGGACGAAGGTCTCCTGCGCGCGGTCCTGGTCCTTGAGCAGGCCCTCGGCGTCGGCCGGGATCTCCAGGCCGAGCTGCTGGACGGCGCTGGTGGTGACGGCGCGGAAGCGGGCGGCCTCGCGGTCGCAGAAGATACCGCCCCAGGTGAAACGTTCCGGCGCTTTGCGCACGGCGACCGTCTCGGGGAAGAGGACGGCGGAGTTGGTGTCGTAGCCGGCCGTGAAGTCGGTGAAGGTGATCGGCACGAACATCGGGTTGTCGAAGCGGGTCCGCTCCAGCTCGGCCAGCCAGTCGGGCCACACGACGCTCAGCAGGACGGCTTCCAGGTTGCGGTTCGGGTTGCCGTTCTGCGTGTACATCGGGAAGACGACGAGGTGCTCCAGGCCGTCCTCGCGCTGGTCGGCGGGGTGGAAGGCGAGCAGCGAGTCCAGGAAGTCGGGCTCCCGGAAGCCGGTGTCGGCCCACTTGGCCAGGTCCGCGTCGACGGCGGCCAGGTAGGCGGCGTCGTGCGGGAACAGCGGGGCGAGCTCCTCGACGGCGGCGCGGACGGTGGCCACCAGCGGATCGACGGTGTGCCGCTGGACGGCGGACAGGTCGATCGAGCCGTCCTTGGACTGCAGCGGGCGCAGCGTCTCGACGGCCTCCTTCAGGCGCAGCCAGGCCGGGTGGCCGGCGAGGTTCGAGACCGGGGCGTCGGCCGCCGCAGCGAGCCTTGGCGAAAGATTCTGCATCGGGGACTCACTTCGACAGGAGTTATTTCAACGGAGACACCATAAGTACGAAAGGTTCTCCTGTTCAAGGGGGTCGCAACCGACAAAGCTCCGGCGTGGCTCCGCCGAGGCCCTCGCGGGGCCCTGCGGCGCGGGCCCGCCGACCGGGCGTCCGCCATGTGGACAGGGATCTGGATGCTCTGGACAGACGCGCCGTCGGAATGCGAACCTCCCGCCATGCTCCCGGCGGTGATCACGGTGACCGAGTGCCACATCGGCCTGTTCCGGGCGCCCTCTTGTTGTCACGCCTGCTGTCGCGTGCGCGGCCTCTGCCGCCGCTGTCGCTGATTCGGCTCGGAGGGCGCCGCGGACGCGGGCCCGTACGCCGACCATGCCGTGTGTGTTCCGGCGCCGCCACCGGGGGGAAGTGACCCGCCGGGCCCGCGGCCGGCCCCGGCCCGCTCCGTCGCCTTCCCCTGCCCCGCCCGTCGCCTTCCGTTCCCCTGCCCCGCCCAGCCCTTCGCATCTCCTGCCCCGCCCGGCCCTTCGCATCTCCTGCCCCGCCCGGCCCTTCCTCACTGGAGCCCTGCCATGACCATCCGCAAGCCGTCCGCCGCTCTGCCCCTCGCCGCGCTGCTCGCCGCGGCCGCCGCGCTGACCGCGTGCGCGCCGCAGGACGCCAAGTCCGACGGGGCCTCCTCCTCGGGCTCCTCGGGTGCGGCCGGTACCGCCGCGGGCTGCGCGCCGGGAGCGCTGGCGACCCGGACGGCGGGGACGCTGACCGTCGGCACCGACAAACCCGCGTACGACCCGTGGTTCACGGAGGACAAGCCGGAGAACGGCAAGGGGTTCGAGTCCGCCGTGGCCTTCGCGGTGGCGGAGAAGCTGGGCTACCCCAGGGAGAAGGTCAGCTGGGTGGTCGCGCCGTTCGGCAAGGCCACCTCGCCCGGGGCCAAGGACTTCGACTTCGACGTCAACCAGGTGTCCGTCAGTGACGAGCGCAAGCAGGCCGTCGACTTCTCCTCCGGCTACTACGACGTGCGCCAGGCCGTCATCGCGCTGAAGAACTCCAAGGCGGCGGGCGCGAAGAGCATCGCGGACCTGAAGGGCGCCAAGCTGGGCGCGCAGGTCGGCACCACCAGCCTCGACACCATCACCAACACGATCAAGCCGAGTGTCCAGCCGGCCGTGTTCGACTCCAACGACCTCGCGAAGGCCGCGCTGAAGAACGGGCAGATCGAGGCGCTCGTGGTGGACCTCCCGACGGCCTTCTACATCACCGGCGCCGAGGTGCCGCAGGCGCAGGTGGTCGGCCAGTTCGAGGGGGCGTCGAAGAGCGAGCAGTTCGGTCTGGTGCTGGACAAGGGCTCGAAGCTGACCGGCTGCGTGTCGCGGGCGGTGGACGCGCTGCGCTCCGACGGCACGCTCGCGAAGCTGGAGAAGCAGTGGCTCTCCGACGCCGTCTCGGCACCGGTGCTCAAGTGAGCGGCGACGCGGTGGCGGCCGATCCGGCGTCGGTCGCCAAGGGCCGAGACGGGGAGAGCCGAGACGGGGAGGGGCGCGACGAGAAGGGCCTCGACGGCGGCGAGGGCAAGGGGGACGACGACGGCTACCGCCCGTCCGAACGGCGGCTGGCGCACGAGGCGTACCGGCGCGGCCGGGCCCGCCGGTCGGCGCTGATGGCCGCCGGGTCGACCCTGGCCACGGCGGTGGCGCTCTACCTGCTGGTCGTCAACTCCCCCGGCTGGGAGGTGACTCGGAAAACCTTCTTCAACGCCGACTACGCCCGCCAGGCGCTGCCCGAGGTGCTGAAGGGGCTGCGGCTCAACCTGGAGCTGATGCTCGGTTGCGGCGCGCTGATCCTGGTGTTCGGCCTGTTGCTCGCGGTGCTGCGGACGCTGCGCGGGCCGGTGTTCCTGCCGGTGCGGCTGCTGGCCACCGCGTACGTGGACTTCTTCCTCGGGCTGCCGATGATCATCTGCCTGCTGGTGATGATCACCGGGGTGCCGGCGCTGCGGCTCGGCGGGGTGACCACCGATCCGCTGGTGCTCGGCGGGGCGGCGCTGGTGCTGACGTACTCCGCGTACGTGTCGGAGGTGTTCCGCTCCGGCATCGAGTCGGTGCATCCCAGCCAGCGGGCCGCGGCCCGGTCGCTCGGGCTCACCAACGCGCAGGCGATGCGGTACGTGGTGCTCCCGCAGGCCGTGCGGCGGGTGGTGCCGCCACTGCTGAACAACCTGGTCAGCCTGCAGAAGGACACCGGGCTGGTCTCGATCGGCGGGGCGATCGACGCGGTGTACGCGGCCAAGATCATCGCGGCCCGGTCGTTCAACTTCACGCCGTACCTGGTGGCGGGGCTGGTGTTCATCGTGCTGACCATTCCGCTGACGCGGTTCGCCGACTGGCTGACCGCGCGGACGAACCGTCGGCAGTTCCAGGGAGGTGCGGTGTGAGCGGGGACGTGCTCCGGCTGGAGTCCGTGCGCAAGACCTTCGGCGGCCAGGTGGTGCTGCGCGACGTGGGGTTCGCCGTGCCCGAACACTCGGTGACGGCACTGATCGGGGCGTCCGGCTCCGGCAAGTCCACGCTGATGCGGTGCGTCAACCTGCTGGAGGGGATCGACGACGGGGCCGTCTTCCTGGACGGGGAGGAGATCACCGACCCGCGCACGGACCAGGACGCCGTCCGCCGCCGGATCGGCGTGGTGTTCCAGTCCTACAACCTGTTCCCGCACCTGACCGTGCTGGAGAACATCACGCTCGCCCCGCGCCGGGTGCACGGACGGGGGCGGGCCGAGGCGGAGGCGGAGGCGCTGGGGCTGCTCGACCGGCTCGGGCTGGCGGCCAAGGCGAAGGAGTACCCGGACCGGCTCTCCGGAGGGCAGCAGCAGCGCGTCGCCATCGTGCGGGCGCTGGCCACCGGGCCCCGGCTGCTGCTGCTCGACGAGATCACCGCGGCGCTCGACCCGGTCCTGGTCGGGGAGGTGCTCTCGGTGGTGCGCGACCTCAAGGAGCAGGGCATGACGATGGTCCTGTCCACCCACGAGATGGGGTTCGCGCGCGAGGTGGCCGACCAGGTCTGCTTCCTGGACGACGGGGTGGTGCTCGAACAGGGGCCGCCGGAGCAGGTGTTCGGCGATCCGCGGGAGGAGCGGACGCGACGGTTCCTCAGCCGGGTCGTCGCCTCGGGGCGGCTCGCGGGCTGAGCCCCGGCCGGGGCGGCGGAGCGTGTGCCCGGTGGCCGCACACCGGGGGGCACCACTGTGCGCCCCGGTACGCGCCCTGCCCGCGCCCCGGCCACAGCGGTGATCGTGGACGGGACGACCGTCCAGACCGCGGTCGGCGGGCCACGCCGCCGCCGGCCGCCCGCCCCCGCCGCCCCGGGAGGCCGCCGTTGCACGGACCCTCGCTGATCAGCTGGCTGCTCGCGCTCCTCACCGCCACCGCCGGGGCCTACTGCCTCACCCGGCTACGCCACTCCCCCTGCGCCACCGACCCCACTCACCACTTCGGCGCCCGCCGCCTGCTCGCCCGGGAGTCCGATGCCGCCGAGGCCCTGATGGGGCTCGGCATGGCCGCCATGGCCGTGACCGGCGGCGCCGTCCCGGCCACCGTCTGGGCCTGGGTGTTCGGCCTCCCCGCCGCCGCCTTCCTGCTCGCCGCCGTACGCGCCCCGGCCCGCCGGGCACACCGGCTGCACCACGCGATCGGCGCGCTCGCCATGACGTACATGGCGCTCGCGATGACCGCCACCCCCGGCCATCACCACCACGCCGCCGACGCGGGCACGCCACTGCTGACCGGCTCCCTCCTGCTCTACTTCGGCGCCTACTCCCTGTGGGTCGGCACCCGGCTCCTGCACACCCCCTCCGGCACCATGGCACTCGGCACCTCCGGGCTGCCCCGGGCCTGCCGGCTCACCATGGGCATCGGCATGTTCGCCATGCTCCTGACCATGTGAGCCCGGATCGATCCAAGACCCCATCCCTGACGTGGCGTTGGTCACTGGCCGGTCGAAAGCCGTTCCTCCGGACGTCATCAGCGCATAGGTTGGCAGGGAGCGCGTTGTCGCGTTCCGTGCGTACTCGGGGAGCCCATACGATGACTGCCCTGATCGGCCTGCTGCTGCTCGGACTGCTGCTCTCGACCGTCGCGCCCCGGCTGCTGGCCCGGGCCCGCTGGGCGGAGCGCGAACCGGTGCTGGCACTGCTGGCATGGCAGTGCCTGGTGGTGGCCGTGCTGCTGTGCTGCGTCCTGGGCCTGCTGCTGGCCGCCTCCGCCGCGCTGCCCGAACTGCGCGCCCTGGTGTTCTCGGGCGCCCCGCACGGCGTCGAGGCCGCGTACGGCCTCCAGGACGCCGAGGGCTGGGGCCGGCTGTGCGCCGCGGTGCTGGCGGCGGGCGGCCTGCAGACGGTGCTGGCGCTCACCCGCGAAGTCCGTTCCGCGAAGGCGATCCGCGACCACCGGCATGCTCAACTGACTGTCCGCGCTCCGGAGTTGCCCGAGGCCATCGCGGCCGCCCGCAGTCGCCGGGAGCGGCTGGTGGTGCTGGAGAACGTCCGCCCGCAGGCATGGTCGCTGCCCGGCCCGGACTCCCGCCTGGTGGTCACCACCGGCGCCCTCCAGCAGCTGACCGACCGGGAGCTGGCCGCCGTCCTGAGCCACGAGCGCGGGCACGTCCGGGCCCGGCACCACTGGCTCCAGCAGTGCGCACAGGCGCTCGCCTCCGGCTTCCCCGGGGTCGGCGTGTTCAGCGCCTTCCGGGCCCAGGTGGAGGAGTTGGTGGAGCTGGCGGCCGACGACCGGGCGGCGCGCCGGCACGGCCGGCACACCACCGCCCTCGCGCTGGCCGAACTCAATCTGGACCGCGGGGTGTTCGGCTCCTGCCCGCCCGGTCTGGCGCAGTCCCCGCGGCGGGTGGACCGGCTGCTCGCGGGCCGTCCGCGACTGTCCGTGCCGCACCGGCTGCGCCTCACCGCCGTCGCCCTCGCCGCACCTGCCGCGGCCGTCCTGCTGGCCGTCGCCCCGGGGCTGACCTCGCTCCTCTGAGAAGGCCCTCGCCCCCGCCCGAAAAGTCCAACCCGGCTGCCGACCCCCCGAGTTGACAACAGGTCAGCCTGTCGGCGGCTCGCCCAGCGGCCCGAGCGGGGTGCCGAGGGTCAGTTCGAGCACCTCGCGATGGAGCGGCCTGGCCTGCTCGTACCGCTCCCGACCGGCCCCGGTCAGGGTGATCACGATGGCCCGCCGGTCGCTCTCACACATGGCCCGGGTGACCAGTCCCCCCTTCTCCAGACGGGCGATCACCCGGGACAGCGCGCTCTGGCTGAGGTGGACGGTGTGGGCCAGTTCCTGCGCCCGCAGCGCATGACCGCCGCCCTGACACCCCTCCACCAGGCGCTCCAGCACCTCGAACTCGCTCACGCCCAGCCCGCACTTGTCACCCAGCTCGCGATCGAGCATGCAGGCCGTGGCGGCATGCCGGGCCAGCAGGTCGCGCCATTGCGCGACGAGACCGGCCTCCGCCGGGGAGTCGAGATCAGCCACGGTGCCACCCTAGCATGTGCGCCGTAAAATTATGTGTTCACATCTTATTCATTTGCATTGAATGCACGCGCATGTACTGTCCTCCCCATGACCACCGCGACCGCCACGTCACCCGACGCCCCGTCAACCAGCGGGCTGAGCTGGACACCCCGCCTCTGGGGCACCCTGATCGTGCTCTGCGCCGCCATGTTCCTGGACGCCCTGGACGTCTCCATGGTCGGCGTCGCCCTTCCGTCCATCGGCTCCGAGCTGCACCTCTCCACCTCCGCCCTGCAATGGGTGGTCTCCGGCTACGTGCTCGGCTACGGCGGCCTGCTGCTGCTCGGCGGCCGTGCCGCCGACCTGCTCGGCCGCCGCCGGGTCTTCCTGGTCGCCCTGGGCGTCTTCGCCGCCGCCTCGCTGCTCGGCGGCCTGGTCGACGACGGCGGGCTGCTGATCGCCGCCCGCTTCCTCAAGGGCGTCAGCGCCGCCTTCACCGCCCCCGCCGGCCTGTCGATCATCACCACGACCTTCGCCGAGGGCCCCGCCCGCAACCGAGCGCTGTCGATCTACACCACCTGCGGCGCCAGCGGCTTCTCGCTCGGCCTGGTGCTCAGCGGGCTGCTCACCTCGGTCGGCTGGCGCTGGACGTTCCTGATGCCCGTTCCGGTCGCGCTGCTCGCCCTGCTCTTCGCGGTCCGGCTGCTCCCCCGCCCCGCCGAGGAGCGTGCCAAGGGCGGCTACGACGTGCTGGGCGCGATCACCGGCACCGCGACCGTGCTGCTGCTGGTGTTCACCGCCACCGAGGCGCAGGGCGCCGGCTGGCTGAGCCTTCGCACCGTCGGCTCGCTGGTCGTGGTCGCCGCACTGGCCGCCGCCTTCCTGCTGGTGGAGAGCCGCACCGCCCACCCGCTGGTCCGGCTCGGCATCTTCCGCAACGGCTCGGTCGCCCGGGCCAACGTGATCGCCTTCGCCATGGCCGGCGCGTACGGCGGGTTCCAGTTCGTCGTCACCCTCTACCTGCAGCACCTGCTGGGCTGGTCGGCGCTGCAGATGGCCCTCGGGCTGCTGCCGGCCGGCGCGTTCATCGCGCTCTCGGCACCGTTCATGGGCCCGATCGTGGACCGCTTCGGCACCGGTCGGCTGCTGCCGATCGGCCTGCTGGCCCTGGTCGGCGCGTTCGCGCTGTTCCTGCGGCTGGACGAGCACAGCTCGTACCTGGGTCTGGTCCTGCCCTCGATGCTGCTGCTCGGCCTGGGCTTCGCGCTGGCCTTCCCCTCGGTGAACATCGCCGCCACCGACGGCGTGGGCGACGAGGAGCAGGGACTGGCCTCCGGCCTGGTCAACACCGCGATCCAGGTCGGCACCGCGGTGGTCCTGGCCGGCGCGACCGCGATGATCACCGCCGGCAGTGCCGGCGGTGACAGCCCGCAGGCACAGCTGGACGGCTACCGGCCGGCCCTGGTGTTCGTCACGGCGGTCGCGCTGCTCGGCCTGCTGATCGCCGCGGTGGGTGCCCTGGTCGACCGGCGGCGGAAGTCGGCTCCCGTGCCGGTGCCGGACTACGATTACCCCCCGGTCGGGTCGAGCCCGGCGCGGACCGAAGTCCTGACCAACCGCTGACCGTAGACCGCCGCCCGGGGCCGGCCCCCGGCCCCCCGCCGTCGGACAATGGCGCCGGCTCCACCAAACCCCCGTTTTGGTGGAGCCGGCCGTCTTCGTACCGGGCGCCCGAGCGGCGCCCACCGGCGCGCGGTTTCACGGTGCGACTACCGGCTCCGCCAGTATATTGGCCCGGAGCCAACGAACGTTCGGAGCAGACACGATGGCACCTCGCGGGGATTCGGTCAATGAGGAGATGCGGCAACGCTCCCGTCGGCGCATCATGCGAGCCACCGTCGAACTGGTCGACCGGCACGGATACGCGGGCACCACGCTGACCGACATCGCCGAGCGGGCCGGGCTCGCCCGCGGGCTGCTCTCCTACTACTTCGACGGGAAACGGCTGCTGATGCAGTCGGCGACGCACCGGATGATGCACCAGTCGCTCTCCGGCGCGCTCGCCGAACTGACCCCGGACGCCACGCCGGCGGCCCGGCTGGCCCACGCGATCGACGCGGTCCTCACCCTCGCCCTGGAGCATCCACGGGTGATGCGCTCACACCTCGCGCTGATCCTGGACCCGGACTCCGGCGCCTTCGTCCAGGACCCGGAGCAGCAGCAGCTCGGCGCGATCCTCCAGGGCCTGCTGCTCGACTGGGGCGCGCCGGACCCGGCCGCCGAGCACGCGGTGCTGCGCAGCGCGCTGATGGGCGGCTGCATCGGGGTGCTGCTGCCGGGCGCCGAACTCCCGCTGGCACCCATCCGGGCCGACCTGTTCCGCCGCTACGACCTGCCCTGGGAGCTGGGCACCCCGCCGCAGGCACTGCCGCCGGAACGCGAACGGCCGCCGGCCCGCGGCTGACGGCGGGTGGACGGCGGCTCGGTGTCCGGGCGACCGATCGCGGGCGCCGGACCCGTACGCTCCGCTGGGAGTTCCCCTCAGCGCTCCTTGAGGATCGAGGCCAGCAGGTCCACGGTCCGCTCGGGCGTGAGGCTGTCCACGCAGAGCCGCTCCATGACCTGGATGTACGCGTCGACGTCGTCCCGCTTGTCGAGGTACAGCGCGCTGGTGAGCTGCTCCAGGTAGACGACGTCCGCGAGGTCCTGTTCGGGGAAGCGCAGGATCGTGAACGCCCCGGACTCCCCCGCGTGCGCGCCGAATCGGAACGGCATCACCTGGATCACGACGTTGGCCTGCTCGGCGACGTCGATCAGGTACTGCACCTGGCCGCGCATCACCTTGGGCCCGCCGACGGGGCGGCGCAGAGCGGCCTCGTCGATCACGGCCCACAGCCGCGGGCTGGCGCCCTCGGTCAGCAGCTTCTGGCGACGCAGGCGGAGGCTGACCCGCCGCTCGATCTCCTCCTCGCTGACGACCGGCCGACTCTGTCCGAAAACCGCCCGTGCGTACTCCTCGGACTGCAGCAGTCCGGGGATGAACTGCACCTCGTAGGTGCGGATCAGCTGGGCGGCCTCCTCCAGGCCGACGTAGGTCTGGAACCAGCCCGGCAGCACGTCGTTGAAGCTGTGCCACCAGCCGGACTTGTTGGCCTCGCGGACCAGCCCGAGCAGTGCCTCCCGCTCCAGGCCGTCGTCCACGCCGTAGAGGCTGAGCAGGTCGGCGACATCGCGCTCCTTGAAGCTGACGCGGCCGAGTTCCATGCGGCTGATCTTGGACTCCGAGGCCCTGATCGCGTAGCCGGCGTCCTCGCGCGTGATGCCACGCGTCTCACGCAGGCGACGCAGCTGAGAACCGAGGAGGATCCGGCGGACCATCGAGCCGCCGCCCGGCTGAACTGTGGTCATGCGGTCGAAACCTCCACCTTGGGCAAACAGCGCACAGTCTGCCATCAGTTGAGCGCTCACGGTGCCGATACTGACGGATGTTCCTATCAGTTCCACACTCCACACACCAGGATGCACGTGCATCCGGCGCTTGCATATGCCAATAGTGCGACTGCACGTGAATCGACTCTTGCATCTGCAGTGAGCGCACACCACCATGGTGCACGTGCACCTGCACATCCCTGGCATTCCCGCGGGCTCCGCGTCGACCCCACGCGCGACTCCGTGCACCGACCCGGCAGCGTTCCCCCGCGCCACCGGGGGAACGTGTGCGCGCGCGCTGGTCGAGGGGGCGGCCGAGCGGCCGAGCGAGTCGGAGGTGACCGGCATGACCCCGGCGGGTCCAGCCGTGTCCGCCCCCTTATGGGAGGAGCTCTTCATGAGCACCGGTACGGCTTTGGCGGTTGACCCCCATGTGGTCACCTGTACGCTCGCTCCTCGCTTCGAAGCCGTCAGAACCGCGCGCGACTTCGCCAGAACCTCTCTTCAGCGCTGGGGCCTGATGGAGCTGTTCGACGACGTCGCGCTGGTGGCCTCGGAGCTGGTGACCAACGCACTGCGGCATGCGGTCGGCGCACGGCCCGACCCTGCGGGTGGCGCCCAGGGCGAGTACGACTTTCCCATACAGCCGACCCCCGAAGGCCGGCTGCCGATCCGAATAAGCCTCGTGCACCGCTCTCCCCAGGTGGTCTGCGCGGTGAGCGACCCGAGTTGCATCGGCCCGGTCGCCCGGGAGGCGGACTTCGTCGCCGAGTCCGGCCGCGGACTGCACCTGGTGGAGTCCTTCAGCCGCTCCTGGGGTTGGCACCCGCTGGGCAGCGGCAAGGTGGTCTGGGCCCTGTTCGAGGCGGAGCCGGCCACCGGTTCCGAACTCGGTGGACGGCACCGGCGCTCGGCCTAGCGCCAGGCGGCGCGCGGCCGGCCGAGGGAGGCCCCGAGAGGACCGCACCCCGGGCTCCGCGGGGCGGATCGACGGGCCTGGCGCAGGTGCGCCACGGGCCCCGGCTCGGCCCTCAGAACGATTCCCACGACGATTCCCCGGCCCGCCCCCCGGACGAGCCGACCGGACCGACGGCCGAACCGACGGCCGGGCACCCCGGCGGCCCGACCCCCGTCCGCGTCCGGGCCCCCAGCCGTGCGCGGGACCACCCGCCGCACCTGCGCGCGGCCGGCCGCGAGAACTCCCGTCGCGAGAGCACCCGTCGCGCGGCCCCGGACCGGCTCCGGAAAAGACAAAGGCCGTCGCGGTGTCAGCACCCACGACGGCCCCCCGATGGCAGGACGACGGCCGGTCAGACCGCCAGGTGGTCGAACTCCCCGTCCTTGGCCCCCAACAGCAGGGCGGCGATCTCGGCCCGGGTGTAGATGAGCGCCGGACCTTCCGGGAAGCGCGAGTTGCGCATCGCCACATCGCCCCCCGGCAGGGCCGCGAACTCGACGCAGTTCCCCTGGGAGTTGCTGTGCAGGCTCTTCTGCCAGACAACCCCCTTGAGGTCGGCGGCCGCCATCCCGTTGTAGGTGTCGTACGAGCCGTGCGTGTCCTGCGAGTCGTGCATAGAAATCTCCCGAAGAGCTCCGGAGTGGTCGTCCAGCGCGGCGCTCCCGGCACCCGCCGAACGAACGGACCGGCCCCGTACCGGCCCGGCACAACGCCTCACTTGACGCGATGATAGCTGCTGTGCACGTGCATCAGCACGGGACAGTGCAGGTGCACGAGGCCTTTCACCGGCAGTTCCGAACTCTTCACGGACCCTTCTCCTGACGGTACGTAAACGGACATAGCCGAGTGAATCGTCAGATTCTCGATAACCGGCCGTGAGCGGCCCCCCGCTGAATGTTGATCTTCAGACGCCCGGAGTCGCGCCTTCGTGACCCTCCGTCAGGCGATGTCCTGGCTGTGAGACATCTCACGCGCCACAGAGGCAACTCGACGCCCCGTCGGACACGTCAGGGCAACGAGCGGTGATCGCTCGAGGGCTGGGTGAGATATGTCCGGATTGCGGGCAAACCGCCCGGACGGTCACGACGGGAGCGCGGCGCACCCGCCATGACCACGCGAAACCCGACCGGCAGCCGAATGCGGGCCTGACGGGCCGATGTCCTACGATCTCCGGCATGAGCACCGCAGCCATCCCGGGCGCGCCACTGCCCGTCCGCACTCCAGGCTCCCGTGCGCGGGGGCGCCACCGTCGCCCCGAGCGCCCCGAGATCCCGGCCGGATCCCCGGCCCTGGTGCTCGCCGTGCCCGCGACCGCCGGGCCCGAGTCCCGCTCGGTCGTCGAGGAGCTGCTGTCGATCGTCCGCAGCGAGCAGAGCGGCATCCAGACCGCCGTCGGCTACCTCCCGGGCGAAGCCGCCCAGGGCGCCGACAGCGACGACCGCACCGTCGCCGAACTGCTGGCCATGGCCGCCGAGGCCGGCCTGCCCGCGCCGGTCCTGGTGCCGCTGGTACCGGGCCCGCACGGATTCCTGACCGAACTTCACGCCCTCGCCGCCGATTACGGAGCCCCCGTCACCGACGTGCTCGGCCCGCACCCGCTGCTCGCCGAGGCCGTGCACGTGCGCCTGTCCGAGGCCGGCCTGGCGCGTGCCGACCGGGCCCGGCTGTTCGCCATCGCGACCGCCGCGGACGGCGTCGTGCTGACCACCGTCGGCGGCGAGGAGGCCGCTGCCGCGGCCGGCATCACCGGTGTCCTGCTGGCGGCCCGGCTGGCCGTCCCGGTCGTACCCGCCGCGCTCGACGTACCGGGCTCGGTCGCCGCGGCCGTCAACCACCTCAAGGAGACCGGCTCCCAGCGCCCGGCGCTGGCCCCGCTGGTGATCGGCCCGGAGGCCGACTCCGAACTGCTCGCCACGGCCGCCGAGGAGACCGGCTGCCCGTCCGCAGCGCCGCTGGGCGCCTACCCGACGGTCGGCCAGCTGATCGCCTCCACCTACCTGGCCGCGCTGCCCGCACCCTCCCCCGAGGCCCTGGCGCAGGCCGAGGCCGAGGCCGAGGCCGAGGCGGCGGAGGCCGCCGGGGGCGCCCACGCCGACCACTCCGGCCGGGGCGGTCACGCCGCTCACGCGGCTCACGCCGCCGCCGAGGAGTCGGTCGGCCAGTAGCGGTCACCGCACGTGCGAAGGGCCCGGGACGCAACCGTCCCGGGCCCTTCCCGCTTGTCCTGTAAGGGAGTTAAAGGGCGAATGAGCGCGATGTCCGTTCTATCCGCATTTGTTCGCCATCGCTCGACGCGCCCCCCGAGGGCCACAGTGCGGACCCGCCACCCTCCCGGCGGGCGGCCCCCCGGGCGGTCCGACCCTCCGTCACCCGCATCCTGAAGCGCAGACAGTTGTGCGCATCCTTCGCCGGGTTGCCGGAAATCGGTCATTTTTGATCATGGCGAGCGAGAGGAACGATCGTTCTCACCAAACCGTGATGCGCGTCACAGGTGTTTGCAGTTTGAACTTAAGTCTGCTTAACGTGCTCCCCGTTCGTGGCCACACGAACCCAGTTCATCCGCGACGCCGAGTCCTGCCGTCGGATGTCCTGGCAGCGCGAAAACGCACCACGGCAGGAGCGGGGGACCCACAGGTAAGTCGCCCCGGACCGTTCCCCGGAACGATCCAGGGCTAGGGGTGAAGCCGCGCCCACAGCGCGGCCGGGCAACTCCAGCCCGAATCCGACAGCTCACCTCGCAGGCGTGGGAGAGGACCGCGTCTTCATGCTGCCCACCAACGGCACCCGTCTGTCCAGCCGTACCCGACGCGTCATCGCCGCCATCGGCGTCGCGGGCGTCGGCCTCACCATCCCCTGCCTCACCTCCGGCACCGCCTCCGCCGCCTCCGTCGCCACCTGGGACAAGGTCGCCCAGTGCGAGAGCACCGGCAACTGGAGCATCAACACCGGCAACGGCTTCTACGGCGGACTGCAGTTCACCTCCAGCACCTGGGCCGCCTTCGGCGGCACCGCCTACGCCCCCCAGGCCAACCAGGCCACCAAGGACCAGCAGATCGCCGTCGCCGAGAAGGTCCTCGCCTCGCAGGGCCCCGGCGCCTGGCCGGTGTGCTCGGTCCAGGCCGGCCTGACCAAGGGCGGCGCCGCTGCCGCCGTCGACACCTCGGCCGGCTCGGCTGCCGGCTCGACCGCCACCAAGCCCGCCGCGAAGCCGGCCGCCCCGGCCACCCCGGCCACCAAGCCCGCGCAGACCCAGGCCCCGGCCCCGAAGCCCGCCAAGCCGGCCGCACCGGCCCAGGACCAGGCGCAGAAGGGCCAGAACCAGGCCCAGAACAGCGCCCAGCCCCAGACCGACGACTACACCGTGGCCTCCGGCGACTGGCTGTCCTCGATCGCCGACAAGCACAACCTCCAGGGCGGCTGGCAGCGGCTGTACGAGCTCAACCGCGGCACCCTGACCGAGGGCCCGGACTCCATCTACCCGGGTCAGCGCCTCTCGTTCAAGGACGGCGGCCAGGCCCAGCAGTCCGGCTCGTCGGCCACGTCCGGCTCGGACTTCACCTGGTTCGACCGCTCGCAGAAGTCCGGCCAGACCTCCGACAGTGGCGCCGCGAACACCAAGCCGGCGGCCCAGCCCCAGGCTCAGCCCCAGGCCACCAAGCCGGCTTCCAAGCCGGCCGCCCAGGCACAGACCCCGGCGCCGGCCCCGGCCGCCACCGGCAGCATGGCCGCCGCGGTCTCCTTCGCCCAGTCGAAGGTCGGCCAGGCGTACGTCTACGGCGGTACCGGCAACGGCGGTTGGGACTGCTCCGGCCTGACCCAGGCCGCGCTGCGCGCCGCGGGCGTCTCCGTCCCGCGCGTCGCCGCCGACCAGGCCGCCGCCAGCACCCGCGTCTCGCTGGACAGCCTCCAGGCGGGCGACCTGCTGTTCTGGTCCAACAACGGCCAGAACTCCGGCGTCTACCACGTCGCGATCTACATCGGCGGCGGCCAGTACGTCGAGGCCGCCAACCCGAGCTCGGGCGTGCGCCTGCAGACCGTCGCCAACTGGGCGCCGGACTTCGCCGGCCGGGTCTGAGCACGACCGCCGGGTGCAGGAGCCGCCCCACGGACCACGAGGGCTGACCCGGCACCCGGACAGCACGCAACGGGCCCCGGAGAGCAGTTGCTCTCCGGGGCCCGTCCGTTGACCGTCCTCAGCGCGCGCAGGCCCCCGTGGACCCGCGCATGACCAGCTCCGGCTGGAACATGAACTCCCCGCGCTGGGCCGCGTTTGCGCCGACCTCCTCCAGCAGCGCGTCCACCGCCGCGGTCGCCATCGCCTCGACCGGCTGGCGGATCGTGGTCAGCGGCGGCTCGGTGAAGGCGATCAGCGGCGAGTCGTCGAAGCCGACCACCGAGACGTCGTGCGGCACCGACAGCCCACGCTGCCGCACCGCCCGGATCGCCCCGAGCGCCATCATGTCGCTGCCGCAGACGATCGCCGTGCAGCCCTTGTCCAGCAGCGCGCCGGCCGCCGCGTGCCCGCCCTCCACGCTGAACAGCGTGTGGTGGACGAGTTCCTCGGCCTCCTCCTGGCTCCGCCCGAGCACCTCGCGCATCGCCGCCGTGAAGCCCTCGATCTTGCGCAGCACCGGCACGTACCGCCGCTGCCCGACGGCCAGCCCGATCCGCTCGTGCCCGAGTTCGGCCAGGTGCTGGACGGCCATCCACATCGCGGCCCGGTCGTCCGGCGAGATGAACGGCGCGTCGATCCGCTCGCTGTAGCCGTTGATCAGCACGAACGGCACCCCTCGGCCGGTCAGCCGGGCGTAGCGGTCGTGGTCTGCGGTGGAGTCGGCGTGCAGCCCGGAGACGAAGACGATGCCCGCCACGCCCCGGTCGACCAGCATCTCGACCAGTTCGTCCTCGGTGGACCCGCCCGGCGTCTGGGTGCACAGGACCGGGGTGTACCCGTGCCGGCTGAGCACCTGCTCGATCACCTGGGCCAGTGCGGGGAAGATCGGGTTGCTCAGCTCCGGCGTGATCAGCCCGATCAGGCCGGCGCTGCGCTGACGCAGTCGGGTCGGCCGCTCGTAGCCGAGCACGTCGAGCGCCGCCAGCACGGTCTGCCGGGTGGCGGCGGAGACGTTCGCCTTGCCGTTGAGTACGCGGGAGACGGTGGCTTCGCTGACCCCCGCCTGCGCCGCGATGTCTGAGAGTCGCGCCGTAGTCACGGTCCCAGAGCCTATTGCAACCACGTCAGACCGCCCACCAGCCGGTGCTGTCCGGCGCGAGCACGGTCTCGCCGCCGTCGACCACCAGCTCCACCGAGGAGAGCAGCAGCTTTCCGGGCGCCGCTATCCGGACCGGCTCGTCCGTGGTGTTGACGGTGCAGACGAAGGAGCCGCGGCGGAACGCCAGGGTCCCCTCGGGGCCGTCCAGCCACTCCACGGCCGTCCCGGCGCCGAGGTCGTCCTGGGAGCGGCGCACGGCGAGCGCGCTGCGGTACAGCTCCAGGGTGGACGCCGGGTCGCCGGTCTGCGCCTCGACGCTCAGCGCGGCCCACTCGGCCGGCTGCGGCAGCCAGGACGGCCCGCCGGCGACCGGGCCGAAGCCGTACGGGGCCTCGGTGCCGGACCACGGGATCGGGACGCGGCAGCCGTCGCGGTAGCCGTCCTGCCCGGCCTTGCGGAAGAACGACGGGTCCTGGCGGACCTCGTCCGGCAGGTCGGTGACGTCCGGCAGGCCGAGCTCCTCGCCCTGGTAGATGTACGCGGAGCCGGGCAGCGCGAGCATCAGCAGGGTGGCGGCGCGGGCGCGGCGCAGGCCGAGCTCGCGGTCGCCGGGGGTGCGGATCTGGGTGCCGAGGCCGGGCGGGTTGGCGAAGCGGGTGGCGTGCCGGGTGACGTCGTGGTTGGACAGCACCCAGGTGGTGGGGGCGTCGACCGGGCGCATCGAGTCGAGCGAGACGTCGATCACCTCGCGCAGCTCGGCGGCGTCCCAACCGGTGCCCAGGTACTGGAAGTTGAAGGCCTGGTGCAGCTCGTCGGGGCGCACGTAGTTGGCGGTGCGCTGGACGGTCGGGGTCCAGGCCTCGGCGACGCCGATCCGCTGGCCCGGGTACTCGTCGAGGATCTTGCGCCAGCTGCGGTAGATCTCGTGCACGCCGTCCTGGTCGAAGAAGGGCATGACGTCGTTGCCGAGCAGCTTGAGCTGGTCCGAGCCGCCGAGGTCGGGCAGGCCGGGGGCCTTCACCAGGCCGTGGGCGACGTCGATGCGGAAGCCGTCGACGCCCATGTCGAGCCAGAACCGCAGGATCGAGCGGAACTCGTCGGCGACGGCCTGGTTCTCCCAGTTGAAGTCGGGCTGCTCGGGGGCGAACAGGTGCAGGTACCAGTCGCCGGGGGTGCCGTCCGGGTTCTCGCTGCGGGTCCAGGCCGGGCCGCCGAAGATGGACTCCCAGTCGTTGGGCGGCAGTTCGCCGTTCTCGCCCTTGCCGGGGCGGAAGTGGTACCGCTCGCGCAGCGGGGACTCGGGGCCCTCGCGCAGGGCGCGCTGGAACCACTCGTGCTGGTCCGAGGAGTGGTTGGGGACGAGGTCGACGATGATCCGCAGCCCCAGCTGGTGGGCGTCCCGGATGAGCGCGTCGGCGTCCAGCAGGCTGCCGAACATCGGGTCCACGGCACGGTAGTCGGCGACGTCGTAGCCCGCGTCCGCCTGCGGCGAGGCGTAGAACGGCGACAGCCAGACCGCGTCCACGCCGAGGTCGCGCAGGTACGGCAGGCGGCTGCGGATGCCGGGCAGGTCGCCCATGCCGTCGCCGTTGGAGTCGGCGAAGCTGCGCGGGTACACCTGGTAGATGACCGCGTCCCGCCACCAGCCTCTGGACGCGCCGCCAGTCGCAGGAGCCGGGGTGACCGCCTCGTGGGCGGCGGCGTCGGCGGCAGGCCGGGAGGTGTCGGCCAGGTTCTGGGTCATGGACGGTATCCCTTGGGGACTAGAGGAGCGAGGAGCGTTACGACTTGGAGGCACCGGCGGTCAGACCGGTGACCAGGTGACGCTGCACCAGGTAGAAGAAGGCTGCCGACGGGATCGCGATCAGCACGGCGGTCGCGGCCATCAGGTTCCACTGGGCGTCGTGCTCGCTGACGAAGGTCTGCAGGCCCACGGCCAGCGTGTACTTGTCGGAGCTGAGCATGAAGGTGGAGGCGAACGGCACCTCGGCCCAGTACGTGAGGAAGGAGTAGAAGGCGGCCACCGCCAGGCCCGGGCGGGCGAGCGGCAGCACCAGCCGCCAGAAGGTGCCGAACGGGCTGAGCCCGTCGACCCGGCCGGCCTCGTCGATCTCCACCGGGATGGTGTCGAAGTAGCCCTTCAGCAGCCAGGCGCAGTACGGCACGGTGGTGGTCGAGTAGACCAGGATCAGGCCCAGGTAGCTGTCCAGCAGGCCGAGGTCGGAGAGCATCGTGTACATCGGCACGATCAGCACCGCGATCGGGAACATCTGGGTGACCAGCAGCGACCACATCAGCGGCCGGTGGCCGGGGAAGCGCATCCGGGAGACGGCGTAGCCGGTGGTGGCGGCGACCAGGACGCCGAACACGGTGGTGACGCCGGAGACCAGCAGGGCGTTGCCGAACCAGGTGAAGAAGTCCGTGTCGAACAGCACGTGGTGGTAGTTCGACAGCGTGAGCTTGTCGAGGATCGCGCCGGGGTGGAGGTAGTCGGTCTTGTCCGGGCCGAGCGAGACGAAGAGGATCCACGCCACCGGGAACAGCGCGATCAGGCCGGCCACGATCAGGGTGCCGTGGGACAGCGCCCTGGCCAGCGGGCTGCTCTCACCGCGCCGGCGGACCTTGGCCGGCCGGGCGGCCGGGGCCACGGTCGTCGCGGGGGTGGGGAGTTCGGTGGTGGTGCTCATCGGGGGTACCTGCCTTCGTGGGTCAACTGGGTCCGGGGCCTCAGCCGTTGGCCTGCTCGTTGCGGGCGAGCCAGCGCCGGTAGAAGGCGGTGAAGACGATCAGGATGGACAGCAGGATCACGCCGTAGGCGGCGGACTGCGCGTAGTCCCGGGGGATCTGGCCGAAGCCGAGGCGGTAGGCCCAGGTGACCAGCAGCTGGGCGTCGGGCGCACCGGTGCCGAAGAGCAGGAAGATGACGTTGAACTGGTTGAACGTCCAGATCACGCCGAGCAGGACGACGGTGGAGGAGACGGCCCGCAGCCCGGGCAGGGTGACGTACCGGAAGCGCTGCCACGGCGTGGCGCCGTCCATCTCGGCGGCCTCGTACAGCTCGGCCGGGATCGACTGCAGGCCGCCGAGCAGCGAGATCATCATGAACGGCACGCCGGCCCAGGTGTTGACCAGGATCGCGGCGGACTTCTGCGCCCACGGGTCGGTGAGCCAGCCGGGCTCGGGCAGGTGGAGGAAGCCGAGCATGCTGTTGACGACACCGCCGTCGGACAGCATCAGTCGCCAGGAGAAGACGGTGACGAAGGTCGGCACGGCCCAGGGCAGGATGAGCAGCATCCGGTAGGCGGCGCGGCCGCGCAGCTTCTTGTTGAGCAGCAGGGCGAGGCCCAGGCCGAGGCTGTAGTGCAGGCAGACGCAGATGGCCGTCCAGGCGATGGTCCAGACGAAGTGGGACCAGAAGCGGTCGTACGAGCCGGGGCCCCACAGGATGTCGGCGTAGTTGTGGAAGCCGACGAAGTTGTAGCTGGCCGGGATCTCGTTGACGCCGATCTTGCGGGCGACGTTGAGGCTGTTGGCGTCGGTCAGGGTGAGCCAGAGGCCCTGGACCAGCGGGTAGAGCACCAGCGCACCGAGGACCAGCACCACGGGGGCGATCATCGCGTAGGCGTACCAGTGCTTGGCGTAGGAGCGCTTGACGCGTTCCAGCAGGCCCGGACGCTGCTCGCGCTCCGGGCTGCCCTTGCCGGTGGCGCCCTGCACGGCGACTGACATCGATTGACACCTTCTCGGGGGGAAGTCTCGGGGAGAGCGGGTCCGGCCGCCGGGCCCGCCGGGTGGCCGCCGCCGCCAGGTCCCGGACAGGGCCTGGAGCGGCGGCGGCTCGGACGGCCGACGGCGACTACTTGGCGAAGCCCGGCAGCAGCTTGGCGTAGTCGGTGGCGACGGTGTTCAGCGCGTCCTGGGTGCCGGTGCCCTGGACGGCCTTGCCCAGGTTGGTGCCGAGCGAGGAGAACAGCGAGCTGTACTCGGGCAGTTCGGGGCGCGGCTTGGCGCTGCCGAGGACGGCCTGGAAGCCGGCGATGCCGGGGTCGGCCTTGACGTCGGCGGTGAAGGCGTCGGAGCGGGTCGGCAGGGTGGAGTTCTTCTGCGCGATGAAGGCCTGGCTCTCCGCCGAGGTCATGAAGGCGGCGAACTTCTCGGCGGCGGCCTTGTGGGCCTGGTCGGCACCGGCGTAGACGGAGATGTTGTGCCCGCCGGTGGGCGCACCGGACTTGCCGCTGGAGCCCGCCGGGACGGGCGCGATGCCGAGGTTGTTCTTGTCGGCGAACGCGGCGCCCTTGTAGATGTTGGTGATCTCCCACGGGCCCTGGACGATGGCCGCGACCTTGCCGTTGTTGAAGGCGTCCATCATGTGCGCGTAGGCGTCGGTGGTGACGTCGGCCTTGGCCATGCCGGGCGCGGTGAACATCGTCTTGTAGGTCTCGATGGCCTTGACGGCCTCCGGCGAGGTGACGGTGATCTTCTTGCCGGCGGCGTCGACGGTGTCGGTGCCCTCGCCGAACAGGAACGGCATCGCGTAGTAGCCGTCCGCGGCCTTCAGCCAGAAGCCGTCGACACCGGCCTTGTCCTTGAGCGCGGCGGCGTCGGTCTTCAGCTCGTCCCAGGTCTTGGGGGCGTCGGTGATGCCGGCCTTGGCGAACAGCTCCTTGTTGTAGAGCAGGCCCAGGGTGTCGGTGACCAGCGGCACGCCGTACAGCTTGCCGTCGAACTTGGCCTGCTGGATCAGGCTGGGCTGGAAGGCGGAGGTGTCGGCGACGGCCGGGGTGCCGTCGAGCGGCTCCAGGTAGCCGGCCTTGGCGAAGGCGGCGGTCCAGCCGACCTCGGAGCGGAACACGTCCGGAGCGCCCTTGGCCCCCATGGCGGTCTGGAGCTTGTTCTGCGCCTGGTCGAACGGGACGTTGACGAAGTCGACCTTGACGTTCGGGTTGGCGGCCTCGAACTTCTTGACCAGCTCCTGGTAGCTCGGCGCCTCGTTGGTGGCGTTCGAGGTGTCCCAGTAGGTGAGGGTGACCGGCCCGTCGGCCTTGCCGTTTGAGCTGGAGCCGCTGCTGCCACAGGCAGCCATCGAGACCGCGAGGGCCACAACGAGGGCAGAGGCCGCGATGCCACGCCGCATGAGAACTCCTTGGGAGGGTGGGGGTGCCCGAGATCTTCGGAGACAGGCGCATAATGGCTGCCTCGTGCCGACTGCACCGTTGCTGCCGTCGGGCTCGGAAGGAAGTTAACAGCGGTGCAATAGCGACGGAAAGTCCTTGCAGCAAGTTTCTGCAAGAAACGGCGATCGTTACGCCCACGTGTCCTGGACGTAGCCGCACGGTAGTGGACAGTCCGACCAAATGTCCGGGTTCGCCCGCTTCAGGCCGGTACCGGATGGCCGAGAGCACCACCATCCCTGGCCGGAAACCGCTTGCAGCAGACTGAACGCATGCGTATCAGAGCCGCCATGAGGGACGAACTGCCGCTGCTGTGCGAACTGGAGCGGGCCGCCGGGGCCCCCTTCGCCGCGATCGGCATGCCGGAGATCGCCGACGACGAACCACCGGCCCCGGACGAGCTGGCCCACTACCTGGACGCGGGCGTCGCCCTGGTCGCCGTCCCCGACGCGACCGACCTGCCCCGGCAACCCGGTCCCGGTCCCGGTCCCGGTCCCGGTCCGATCGCCGGATACCTGCTCGCCGAGCCGGTGGACGGCGCCCTGCACATCGAACAGGTGTCGGTCCACCCCGACCACGCCCGCCGGGGCATCGGCCGGGCCCTGATCGAACACCTCGCGGCCGGCACCGACGCCCCCGCGCTCACCCTCACCACCTTCGCCGACGTCCCCTGGAACGCCCCCTACTACGCCCGCTGCGGCTTCCGCCCGCTCGCCGACCACGAGCTCACCCCGGGCCTGCGGGAGATCCGCCGCAAGGAGGCCGAGCACGGTCTCGACCGCTGGCCCCGGCTCTGCATGCGCCGGGACCTCGTACCGGACCTCACTCCGGACCTGCGGCAGGGCCTCACCCCGGACGCGCCCGGAGCGCTCAGCTGACGCCCAACCGCAGCACGGTGGTCGAGCGGAACTCCTCCCCCGGCCGCAGCACGGTGCTCGGGAACGCCGGGTGGTTCGGGGAGTCCGGGAAGTGCTGGGTCTCCAGCGCGATCCCGGCGAACGGCCCGTACGGAACGCCGCTCGCGCCGGTGACCGCCCCCTGGAACTTGTTGGCCGTGTAGACCTGGACGCCCGGCTCGGTGGTCAGCACCTCCAGGGTGCGACCGCTGACCGGGTCCTCCAGCAGCGCCGCCCGGGCCGGGCTGCCGTCGGCCGGCCGGTCCCGGAGCACCCAGTTGTGGTCGTAGCCGCCGGGCCCGGCCAGCTGCGGGTGGTCGTCGTGCACCGACTTGCCGATCGGCGTGGCCACCGTGAAGTCGAACGGCGTGCCGGCCACCGGTTCGGTCCGCCCGTACGGGATCTGCCGCTCGTCGGCCGGCGTGTAGGCGTCGGCGTCGAGGGTGAGCAGGTGGCCGAGGACGTCGCCGTTCCCTTCACCCGCAAGGTTGAAGTACGCGTGGTTGGTCAGGTTGACCACGGTCGGCTTGCCGGTGACGGCGCGGTAGGCGATCACCAGCTCGCCGGCCTGGTCGAGGGTGTAGGAGACGGTGACGTCCAGCGCGCCGGGGAAGCCCTGGTCGCCGTCCGGGCTGTGCAGCCGCAGCCGCACCCCGCCCTCGATCCGCTCGGCCTCCCAGATCCGCTGCGCGAAGCCGTCCGGCCCGCCGTGGATGGTGATGCCGCCGCCGGTCGGGGCGAGCGGGTGCTCCTCGCCGTCGATGGTGATCCTGGAGCCGTCGATCCGGTTGGCGTACCGGCCGACCACGGTGCCGTAGTGCCGGGCCGGGCCGAGGATCTGCGTCAGCTGGTCGGTGGAGAGCAGCAGTTGGGCGGGGCGCCCGGCGCGGTCCGGGCCGGTGAGGGTGTGCAGGGTGGCGCCGAGGGTGAGCACGCTCGCCTCGTACGGGCCGGCGGAGAGCGTCCAGCGCTCGATCGCGGCGCCCGCGCCCGAGGGGTCGAGGGGTTCGTGCCGCACGCTGGTGGCCTCGCTCGCCATGGCCTGCTCCTCACTGGCGGTCGCGGGGTGCCGTGACCGCCCCGGTTCCGGGTCCGTCCAGGGGGTCGCCGCGGCGACCCCACGTCTGCGTCAGCCTAGCGACGGCGACCGCGCCGGGAGCACTCCCGCGCCTCCGCGCGCCGCCCGGGCGCCCGCCGCCCACGCGCCCGGGCCGCCCGCGGCTACTCCTCCTCGGGCTCCGCCCCCGGCCGGGTGGCCCCGCGCGGCTGCGTCGGCAGCCCGAGGGCGGAGGCCAGGCCGTCCGGCCCGCTGCCCGCCTTGCGGTAGACCGCGGCCAGTCGACGGTTGACCAGGCTGAGGTGCACGCCGAGCTCGTCGGCGATGCGCTGCGGCGGCACGCCCTGCACCGCGAGGTTGGCGACCTCCCACTCGGGCTGGCTGAGCGTCTCCCGGAAGTCGCGCAGCCCCAGCCGGTTGGGCCGCAGGCCGTAGTTGGCCAGCTCCCGCCGCGCCTGGTCGACCAGCCCCTCGGCCGAGCAGTGCTGGGCCAGTTCGATGCCCTGGTACAGGTACTCCTGCGCGTCCTCCAGCCGTCCGACCCGGCGCAGCGCGGCGCCGAGGTCGACCAGCGCGACGGCGTGCTCGTACCCGGCCGGCGACTGGCCGAGGTACATCACGGCCTGCTCCAGCAGTTCGACCGCCTGCTGGCCGTCCTCGATCTGGGCGTTCAACCGCAGCGCGGTGCCGATCGCCGAGGCGGTGCCGAAGGTGCGGGCGTCATGGACGGCCTTATGGGCGTACTCGCGGGCCCGGTCGGGCTCGTCGGCCGCGATCGCGATGGCGAGGTGGCCGGCCCAGGGCGCCCAGACGGTGTTGTGCCAGCCGCGGGCCTCCAGTTGGGCGCCGGCCTCGGTGAGTGCGGCGGCCGCCCCGGCGTAGCGCTTCTTGGCGATCAGCAGCTTGCCGTACAGCGAGGGCGCGTCGGGCAGCACCATCGCGGTCGCGTGGTACGGCGGGTGGAAGCCGAACTTGACGGCGAGTTCCCAGGCCTCCTCGGTCCGGCCGCGGGCGAGCAGGGTGTCCACCAGGACGCCGACGGCGTCCCAGGCGAGCGGCAGCTTGGGGCCGATCCGCTCGGACAGTCGCAGCGCGCGGCGCAGGAAGTCCTCGGCCTCGGCGAGCAGGCCGCGGCGGAAGCGGGCGAGGCCCATCAGGAAGTACGCGAAGCCCCGGTGGGCACCGCTCCACCCGGCCACCTCGAACTGGATGATGGCGTCCGCGAACAGCCGCTCGGCCTGGGCGATGCGGTCGTTGTAGGTGTAGGTGAGGCCGAGCATGGAGGGCAGTTCGAAGCCCCAGGTGCTGTTGGTCCAGCCGAGTCCCTTGGGCAGTCGGCCGGCGTCCAGGACGGCGTCGGCGTAGGTCAGCGCCTCGGTGGAGGGGGCGCCGCGCAGGGTGAGGTCCCAGGCGCGCATCGCGAGGACGGCCCGGTCGGCGGCGTCGCGGGTGCTGAGGCCGTCGCACATGAGGCCGAGCCGGGTGGATCGGCCGGGCCCGTCGTCCTCGGACTTGCGGAAGGCGTGCCACATGAACGAGGCGGCCTGGAGCCGGAGTCGGCCGGCCGGGTCGGCGGTCTGCTCGGCCTCGTCCTGGCAGACAACCGCGGCCTGGCGCAGTTCGCCGCTGTGTGCGAGCACCTCGGAGAGCCGGAAGGTGGCGTCGACCCGCAGTTCGGGGCGCAGCGGCCCCTCCTCGGGGTCGAGGGCGAGCTTGAGCTGGTTGACGGTGGCGACGGGGTCGGTGAGCAGCGCGGAGCAGCCCAGCTCGTACAGCACTTCGGCGCGGATGTCGTCGGCCGGTGGTTCGTTGAGGGCTCGGTGCAGACAGCGCTGGGCGGCTTCGGGGGCGCCGATGAGCAGGTGTTCGACGGCGGCCCGGCGCAGTTTGCGGACGGTCTTGTCGTCGCCCTCGCCGGAGAAGGTCTCGACGAGGTGGCGGGAGGCGGCGAGCAGGCCGAGTCCGGCGTTCTCGATCTCGGCGGCGGCGACGCCGTGCATGCCGGTGCGGGTGGCCTCCGGCATGGTGTTGTAGATCGAGCTGCCGATCAGCGGGTGGACGAACTCCAGGTTGCCGTTGGGGGTCTGGGTGAGCACGCGCTGCTTGCGCAGCTGCTTGATGGCGTCGCGGGCGCCCTCGGTGGTCTGGGCGCAGATCCGGGTGGCGAGGTCGACCCGGATGTCGGTGCCGAGCATCGCGCAGGCCCAGGCGAAGCGCAGGGTGCCGGAGCCGAGCCGGTCGATCCAGCTCTTGAGGGTCATTCCGGTGGCGTCGACGGCGAGTTCGCGCAGTTGCTGGGAGTTCTCCTCGACCGGTTCGAGGTCCTGGTCGCGGACCTGGTCGAGCAGGGCGACGGCTTCGAAGGGGTTCCCGTTGACGACGTTCCAGAACTCGTAGCAGAAGGCGTCCTCGGCCTTGTCGCCGAGTTCGGCGCGGATCATGTCGGTGACGGAGACCAGCGAGAGCCGGTTGAGCTCGTGCTTGCTGGTGGCGAGGCCGAGGACGGCCTTGCGGTGCTGCTGGATCTCGGTCGGCCAGTCGCTCTCGTCCTCGCGGAAGGCGAAGACGAGCAGGACGGGCAGTTCGCGGGAGCGGACGGCGAACTGGGTGAGCCAGGAGAGCGACTCGTGGTCGCCCCAGTGCAGGTCGTCGACGATCATGACCAGCGGGGCCCGGCGCGGCGCGAGTTGGGTGAGGACGTAGTCGAGGCCGTCGCGCACGCCCTGGGGGTCGAGGCGGCGGGCACCGGCCTTGGGCCGCTTGAGGCCCATGGCCGGTCCGACGACCTCCTCCCAGGTGCCCATGACCTGGCGGAACTCGTCGGGTTCCAGGCTGGTGAGGAGGGGTTGGAGGAGCTGGCGCAGCACGTGGTAGGGCTCGTTGAACTGGCGTTCGCCGCCGCGGGCGAACAACACCGTGGCGCGGTCGCGGAGTTTGGCGACCCGTCGGACCTCGTGCAGCAGGCTGGTCTTGCCGATGCCGGGGCGGCCGGAGAAGGCGAGCAGTTCGCCGATCTCGGTGCCGCCGGCCGCGAATTCGCAGCAGAGTTTGTCGACGGCCGTTTCGACGGAGCGCAGTTCGGCGTCGCGGTCGCGCAGCCTGACCCTCGGCGAGGTGCTGTCGCCGTCCCGGCCGGAACTTGATCCCGTCCGAAGTTCGTTGTCCTGCTCGGTCACCGTCGTGCCTCCGCCTCGCCACTCGCGTCACAGCCCGTGTCGCTGCTCGCATCACTGCCCGTGGAGCCGAGGTTAGCGCTGCGTGGCACTCACTGTGGGGCATTCGCGCAGGCTGGGGCGGACGGTGAGGGTTCGGACGCCTTGCCAAGGGCAATTGCCCTATACCCCTAACGTCCGATCATTACATCAGATACCCTACGGCCCGCGAGGCGAAGATGATCTTTCGCTACCACCCTCTCCCCGGGAGCCTCGCCGCGTCAACTCCCCCCACACCGAGCGTTCGAACCACTAGTGCCCCCACCCTTCGCCGCACCGGGAGTCCGATGTCTGACGACACCTCACTTCAGATTCCGTTCCCGCACCGCCGCAGCCCGCACGGTCCGCAGGCCACCGCGCTGCACCGTGACTGGCTGGTCCGCCACCCGCTGCTCCCCGACGTCGACCACCCCGGGTACGCCCACTGGGAGGTGGTCGACCTCGCCGCCCTCGGCTACCCCGACACCGGCCCGGACGAACTCTCCCTCGCCGCCGACCTGATGGGCTTCTACTTCCTCTTCGACGACCAGTTCGACGGCCCGCTCGGCCGCCGCCCGACAGAGGTCGCGCCCATCTGCGAGCGGCTGATCGCCGTCCTGCACGGCGCCCGCCCCGACCAGGACTCGCCGGTCGAGACCGCCTTCGCCGACCTCTGGGACCGCAGCGTGCGCGGCATGCCCGCCCGCTGGCAGGCCCGCGCCGCGTACAACTGGGAGTGGTACCTGGCCAGTCATCCCGCCGAGGCCGCCGGCCGCATCTCCACCCGGCCACCCGACCGCGACGGCTACCTGGTGCTCAGACGAGGCACCGCGGCGATGGAGACCATCTTCGACATGGTCGAACGCCTCGGCCAGTTCGAGGTCCCCGCCGCCGTCCTGCACCACCCGGTGCTGCGTCAACTGCGCCAGCTGGCCGCCGACATCCCCTCGCTCAGCAACGACGTCCGGTCGTTCCCGCTGGAGGCCCCGCGCGGCGACGTCAACAACCTGGTGATGATCGTCCAGCGCGAGCGCCGCTGCTCGGCCGAGGAGGCCTGCGCGGTGGTGCTGGAGGAGGCACAGCTGATGGTCGAGCGGTGCCGGGACCTGCACGGCCGACTGCCGGACGTGTACCGGGAGTTGGGGCTCTCCCGGGTCGAACGGACGATCGCCCAGCGGTACGCGGACGGGTTGGTCACCTGGCTCGCCGGCTACCTGTACTGGGAGTCCCGCACCGGCCGCTACCACGCGGTCTGACTCCGTCCCGACCGGAGCGCGGAGACACGGCGCGCGCCCCGGCGCGACGGCCGGAACGCGCACCGTCCGTACGAGCCGCGCGCACGGACCGTAGCCGCACCCCGCGCCGGGCGGCTATCGTGCTCGACGGCGGACGCCCCGGCGGGCGGACGCCCCGAATTGCGTGTCCGCACCCTCCCGCCGGGCCGCCCCGCGCCGGGCGCGGCCCGGCGCGCCGCCCGCACCGCCCGGTCCGGGCGGCGCCCGACGTCGCGAGGAGACACCAGAGCATGACGGTCTACCAGCCCCCCGGCACGCCCGGCAGCATCGTCGCCTACCGCTCCCGGTACGAGCACTGGATCGGCGGCGACTGGACCCCGCCGGTGCGCGGCGAGTACTTCGGCGACCCGACCCCGGTCACCGGCGAGGTGTTCACCGAAGTCGCCCGCGGCACCGCCGAGGACATCGAGGCCGCGCTGGACGCGGCCCACGCCGCCGCCCCCGGCTGGGGCCGCACCCCGCCCGCCGAGCGGGCCCAGGTGCTGCTGCGGATCGCCGACCGGATGGAGGCGAACCTGGAGCGGCTGGCCGTCGCGGAGAGCTGGGAGAACGGCAAGCCGGTGCGCGAGACGCTGGCCGCCGACCTCCCGCTCGCGGTCGACCACCTGCGCTACTTCGCGGGCGCGCTGCGCGCCCAGGAGGGCGGCCTGTCCCAGCTCGACGAGGACACCGTGGCGTACCACTTCCACGAGCCGCTGGGCGTGGTCGGCCAGATCATCCCGTGGAACTTCCCGATCCTGATGGCGGTCTGGAAGCTCGCCCCGGCGCTCGCGGCCGGCAACGCGGTGGTGCTCAAGCCCGCCGAGCAGACCCCTGCCTCGGTGCTGCTGTGGGCCGAGCTGACCGCCGACCTGCTGCCGCCCGGCGTGGTCAACATCGTCACCGGCTTCGGCGAGGAGGCCGGCGCCCCGCTGGCCTCCAGCAACCGCATCCGCAAGATCGCCTTCACCGGCGAGACCACCACCGGCCGGCTGATCGCCCGCTACGCCAGCGACAACCTGATCCCGGTCTCGCTGGAACTCGGCGGCAAGAGCCCCAACGTGTTCTTCGCGGACGTCGCCGACGCCTCGGACGCCTTCTACGACAAGGCCGTCGAGGGCTTCGCGATGTTCGCCCTCAACCAGGGCGAGGTGTGCACCTGCCCCAGCCGGGCGCTGATCCAGTCCTCGGTCTACGAGCGACTGCTCGCCGACGGCCTGGAGCGGGTGCGCGCGATGCGCCAGGGCGACCCGCTGGACACCGAGACCCAGGTCGGCGCGCAGGCCAGCGTCGAACAGCTGAAGAAGATCCTCTCCTACTTCGAGATCGGCCAGGCCGAGGGTGCCAAGCTGCTGGCCGGCGGCGAGCGGGCCGACCTCGGCGGCGCCCTGGCCGGCGGGTACTACGTGACGCCCACGGTGTTCGAGGGCGTCAACAGCATGCGGGTCTTCCAGGAGGAGATCTTCGGCCCGGTCGTCTCGGTCACCCGCTTCGAGGACTTCGCCGAGGCGATCACCCTCGCCAACGACACCCAGTACGGGCTGGGCGCGGGCGTCTGGACCCGCAACCTCAACACCGCCCACCGCGCCGGGCGCGCCATCCAGGCCGGCCGGGTGTGGACCAACTGCTTCCACGCCTACCCCGCCCACGCGGCCTTCGGCGGCTACAAGAACTCCGGCATCGGCCGGGAGAACCACAAGGCGCTGCTGGAGCACTACCAGCAGACCAAGAACCTGCTGGTCAGCTACTCCCCGGACGCCGTCGGGCTCTTCTAGACCGCGGCCTCGCGCACGCCGCGCCCTTCACGGGACGCGGAATCAGGAACCGCGCAAACACGGAGCGGGAGACCGGTCCCGGCCTCCCGCTCCGCCGCCACTCCCCGTGGCCGCAGCGCGAACGCCCTTCCGGACGTCCACGCTGCGCAACCCTCCGTAGGGCAAAACGCCCATTTCGGGATCTAAGCACATGAATGCCCGATTTTCTCGACGCGCCGCCGACATGCCCGAACACACCCGGCGAACGCCGTAAACAGGACTCCCCGCCCCTCACCCCCGGGAGTCCCGATGACCATCTCCCCCGCCAAGCTCTCCGACCCCACCGTGCGCGCCTTCGTCGCCGCGGTCAACGCGGGCGACCGCGACGCCTTCCTTGCCACCCTCACCCCGGACGCGACCATGTCCGACGACGGCTCCGACCGCGACCTGGCCGAGTGGATCGACAAGGAGATCTTCACCGTCCGCGGCCGGATGGACGTCCAGACCGAATCGGACGGCGGCCACGCCCTGGTCGCCAACTTCACCAACGACACCTGGGGCGAGATGCGCACCGCCTGGCGCTTCACCCTCACCGGCCCGAAGATCACCCGCTTCGAGACCGGCCAGGCCTGACGGATCGGGACCGCGCCCGGCGCTACCCGGACAGCCCCGGGCACCCCCGCACCGCGCGGATCAGGTTGCGCGAGCGGACGTCGCCGGTGACACCCGGCTGCATGCCGTTGGTGACGTAGCCGAAGCCCAGCCCGAGCTCCGGGTCGGCGAAGCCCAGCGAGCCGCCCCGGCCGGGGTGGCCGAAGCTCGCCGGGGAGGCCATCGGCGCGGTCGGGCCGTGCCGCCAGAAGCCCAGGCCGAAAGTGGAGTTGACGATCAGCACCCGGTCCGGCCCGCTCACCTCGGGCCCGGCCGCGCGGGTCAGCACCCCGGGCCCGAGCAGCGGCGGCAGCAGCGCGCCGGAGCCGTCCGGGCGGTCGGCGGCGCCGATCAGCGCCGCGTAGAACCGGGCCAGCGAGCGGGCGGTGCCGATGCCGCCCGCGCCGGGGATCTCGGCGGCCTGCACCGCCGGGTCGTTGAGGTCCACCCCGGGGCGCACCGAGGCGAAGGACCGCGCGGTCAGCGAGGCCGGGTCCTGGTAGGCGTCCCGGACGGACTGCTTGGGTCGCAGCCGCAGCCCGCTCGGCCCGGTCCGGGCCGCCTCCGGGGCGGGCAGGTCGACCAGCCGGCCGACCCTCGGCGCGGCCCCGGCCGGCAGCCCGATCCACAGGTCCAGCCCGAGCGGCCGGGCGATCTCCTCGGCGAAGTACTGGCCGATCGTGCGCCCGCTCACCCGCCGCACCACCTCGCCGACCAGCCAGCCGAAGGTGTACGGGTGATAGCCGTGCGCGGTGCCCGGCTCCCAGGCGGGCGCCTGCGCGGCCACCGCGGCCGCCGCGCGCTCCCAGGTCAGCACGTCCTCCAACCGCAGCGGCACGTCCAGCGCGGGCACCCCGGCCTGGTGCGACAGCAGCCAGCGCACCGGCACCCCGCGCTTGCCGGCCTGCGCGAACTCGGGCCAGTAGGAGGCCACCGGGGCGTCCAGGTCGAGCAGGCCGCGCTCGGCCAGCAGCAGCGCGGTGCTCGCGGTCAGGCCCTTGGTGACCGAGCGCAGCACCTGGGCGGTGTCCGCCGTCCAGGGCACCGCCGGTGCGGGCCGCCCGCCGACCTCGGGCCGGGCGTCACCGCCCCACAGGTCGACCACCTTGCGGCCGCGCACGTACAGCGCGAAGGCCGCGCCCAGTTCGCCGTACTCGTGGAAGTTCCGCGCGAAGGCCTCCCGTACGGGCTCGAACCCCTCGGCCGTCTCGCCCCAGATCTCCACCATCGCGCGCCGCCCTCAGCCTGTCCGGTTCCTGCTTTCCCGCCCGCGTCCGATCGCACACGAATCACATACGAATGGCATGCGGCTCACGCGCGAATCGAGCTCGGATCTCACTCGAAAAGCGTTCGAAGCGGGCCCCGAAACCCTAACCTGTCCATCATGACCAACCCTGCCGAAGAACTGCTGGACGTCGTCGACGAGCACGACCGGGTGATCGGGACGGCGCTGCGCGGGGAGGTGTACCGGCAGGGGCTCACCCACCGGTGCGTCTTCATCCTGGTCCGCGACCCGGCCGGGCGGATCTTCGTCCACCGCCGCACCGACACCAAGCTGTTCGCCCCCGGCGCGTACGACATGTTCGTCGGCGGCGTGGTCGGCTCCGGCGAGACGTACGCCGAGGCCGCCGTCCGCGAGGCCGAGGAGGAGCTCGGCGTCCACGGGATCACCCCGCGCCCGCTCTTCAAGTTCCTCTTCCGGCAGGACCGGCTCTCCTGGTGGAGCGACATGTACGAGGCCGAGTGGGACGGCCCGGTCCAGCCGCAGGAGTCCGAGGTCGCCTGGCACGCCTGGCTCACCCCCGCCGAGCTCGCCGACCGCCTCGCCCGCGACCACTTCGTCCCCGACGGCCGCGAGGCCTACCGCCGCTACCTGGACCTCCACGCCGCATAGGCCCGGCCCTGGACGGCGGATAGGGTGGCGCGCATGGCCTCCCGTACGCCGTCGCCGACGGCCGCCCGCGCTGCACGGACTCCCGCCCCGGAGCAGGCCTCGAAGCAGGCACCGGACCGGGCGGCGGGCCGGACGCCGGACCGGGCGGCTGCCGGTGAGCGGCCGCGCCGCAGGCTCAGCGTGGACGAGCGGCGCGAACAGCTGATCGCCGTCGCGCTGGAGCTGTTCAGCCGCCGACCGCCGGAGGAGGTGTCGATCGACGACATCGCCGCCGCCGCGGGGGCCTCCCGGCCGCTGGTGTACCACTACTTCCCCGGCAAGCAGGCGCTGTACGAGGAGTCGCTGCGCCGGGCCGGGCGGGAGCTCTCGGCGCGCTTCGAGGAGGCCGCCGACGGGCCGCTGTCCGAGCGGCTGTACCGGGTGATGGGCCGCTACCTGGACTTCGTGCAGAGCCACGGGCCCGGCTTCGCGGCGCTGCTGCGCGGCGGCTCGGTGGCGGCCAGCGCCGGCACCTCGGCGGTGATCGACGAGGTACGGCGGGCCGCCCACGACCAGATCCTCTCCCACCTGGCGATCCCCACGCCGAGCCCCGGGCTGCGGCTGACCGTCCGGGCCTGGATCGCCAACGCCGAGATCACCTCGCTGGAGTGGCTGGCCGAGCGCTCGGTGCCGCTGGAGGACCTGCAGCTGCACCTGGTGCAGGAGTTCGTCGCCTCCCTCACCCTCACCGCCGCCCGGGAGCCGGCGCTCGCCGCCGAACTCGCCTCGTTCTTCGCGGACGAGCGTCCTGACGGCCCGACCGGGCGCCTGGTGCGGGAGCTCGCCGGACTGTTCGCCGTCCCCGGGATCGCCGAGGCGGTCACCGCGCTCGCCACCGCACCCTCCGGCGAAACGTCCCCGCAGGCCACGGGCGAAACGGCCGCGGCTCCCATCGGGTGATCGGCCGGTTCGGTCCCGACAGCGGGCTCTGATAGGAATGAGCACGGATCCGACGGCACGCCACCACGGCGCGCACGGACCCAGCCGAACCAGCGGACCGCAGACGCAGCAGAGCGGGGGGCTCAACAGTTGACCCAGGACGTCCAGTTCAGCGCGGAGGCCAATCCCTTCGCAGCGGCGGAGCAGGTCTGCGCGACCCTCGGCACGCTCACCGACGCCCTCTTCGACGAGCGCACCTCCCGCCATCCTGCGGCCTCACTCGGTGCCCTGCGTCCGGCCGAACACCCCGCCGCCGAGGCGCTGTTCGGCCTCCCGCTGGCCCCGAACGGCCCGGTACACGCGGCCGTGGACCGGCTCGGCACGGTGCTCACCGCCGGCACGGCCCGCCCCGGCACCGGCGCCCGGGTCGCCGACCGGGTGACCGCCGCCCTGCACACCCGCTACGGCGGCGGGACGGTGCGCGGCGCGATCGCCGACCGGGGCACCACCTCGGCCGCGCTGTTCCAACTGCCGGTCACCGGCGAGTTCGCCGACCCCAAGCTGCGCCCGCCGTTCGCCCCGGCACTGGCCGCGCTGGCCGCCGGGCAGCAGACCCGCCGGCCGGTCGAACTGGCCACCGGCGCGGGTGCCGAGGTCCGACTCGTGGTCCCGCCCGGCTTCCACCCGCTGACCTCCCCCGGCGGTCCGGCCGGGGTCTGCTCCCGTACGGTGCCCGCGCCGGCGGGCGGGGCGGACGGCGTCGACCCGGCCACCGCCGCGGCCGCCGAGGAACTGACCGGGCATCTGGCCGAGGTCGCCGAGGAGCTGTTCAGCGGTGACGGTCCGGAGCAGCGCCGCGACTTCGCGGTCATCTCCGCCACCCTCGCCGACCTGGTCCACGACGCCGGCACGGTCTACGCGGGCGTCTGCGCGCTGGACGTGGACGGCCGGACCTCCGACGCCGCCCTCGTCGTCTCGCTCGCCCGGCACCCGCTGCCGATCACCGCGCTCGCCACCGAGCTCGCCACCGTCCGGCGGCACGCCGAGGTGTGGACGGTCCTGCTGCCGGCCGGGCCGGCCGCCGTCCTGGTCGAGGGACGGACCGTCCCGGTGCCGGGGCCGCTGTCCGCCGACGGGCAGCGGCGCTGGGTGGTCACCTCGGCGGTCGAGGCCTTCGTCCCGCTGCCGGACGGCGGCACCGTGCTCTGCGTCCAGCTGTCCACGGCGCAGCCGGAGGACTGGGACCTGTACACGCGGGCGTTCGCGGAGCTGCTGAAGAGCGTTCAGTTCGGCTGGGACGGGGAGGTGGCCGGCGCCGTGCGCGCGCCCGTGCCCGCCGCGTCTGCTGCCGTTCCCGCTCCCGCTCCCGTCGAGCAGGAGCCGGAAGAGGTGCCGGCGCAGCTGCCGCCCGAGGACTTCAACCCGTTCGCACCCGTCGCGGAGGCCTCCCCGGCCGACGCCGAGCCGCAGGCGGCGCCGGCCAGGCGGAAGGGCACGCCGGTCATGGTGCCCCCGCCGGACTTCAACCCCTTCGCCCCGGAAAGCCTCCCGTCCACCCCGGAGACGCCCCCGGCAGCGGCCGCCCCGGCCACCGACCCGTTCGGCACGGTGACGGCCGACCAGTCGGACCCGTTCGGCACCACGCTCGCGGCGCAGGGCCCGGCCGTCCCGCCGCCGCCCTCCGCACCGCCGGCCGTTCCCGCGCAGGCTGCTGCCGCGCAGCACGCGCCGCGGAAGGGCACGCCCGTCATGGTGCCCCCGCCGGACTTCAACCCCTTCGCCCCGGGAAGCCTCCCGTCCACCCCGGAGGAGACGACGGAGACCGACGCGGCGGAGGCTTCGGGCCCGGAGACCAGGCCGTTCGGCTGAGCCCCGACAACTGCCCCCTCCACCAGGGTCCACCCTGCGGAGGCCGCGACAACGCGACGCCGCAGTCCGGCAGTTGACCGCAGCGGTGGACAACGCCCGGACGCGGAAGGAAGGTTGGGAGGCCCTGCGCCGTCAGCCCGCGCGCCGGGCCAGGTGGACCACGTCCGGTACGCCGCGGCTGACCGGGATCTCGTGCGTGACGACGTCGGAGAAGCCCGCCGCCCGCAGTGCCTCCTCGAAGTCCGCGGAGGGCTGCGCGCTCCACACCGCCAGCACCCCGCCCGGCTGCAGCCGGTGCCAGAGCACCGCGAGCCCGTCGGCGCCGTACAGCCCGGCGTTGGAGTCGGTGACGGTCCAGTCCGGGCCGTTGTCGATGTCGAGGCACAGCGCGTCGTAGCGCGCGCCGTCGGCCGCCGCCAGGTACTCCAGCAGGTCGGTGTGGAGGACCTGGACCCGCTGGTCCTCCAGCGCGCCGCCGGAGAAGGCGTCAAGCGGCCCGCTCCGGTGCCAGTCGATGATGGCGCTCTCGCGCTCGACGATGGCGATCCGCCCCCAGCGCGGCTCGGCCGCCGCGTACGCCAGCGAGAAGCCGACGCCGAGGCCTCCGATCAGCACGGAGGGCTCCGCGGGGGCGCCGGTGCGGTCCAGTTCGTCCAGCGCCGCCTGGATCAGCAGGCGTTCGGAGCGGCCGTCGGCGGTGTCCATCAGGAAGCAGCCGTTGGCGATGATCTCGAAGTGCCGACCGCGCCGACGCAGTACCACCTCGCCGAACGGGCCGTCCCGCCGGTCGAGCGTGACGACGGCCTCGTGAGCGTCCCGTTCGGGCAGTGCGGTGGACATGCGGCTTCCTCAGCGGACTCGGGTGCAGGAGCGTCCCGGCGGACGAGTACCCGCCCGACAATAGCCGAGTCCGCCCCTGCGCCCGTCACGTCGTGACCAGCACCCCGGCGTAGGAGACGCCCGCGACGACCACCCAGGAGCCGAGCCCGAGCAGGGCGAGGCGCCCGCCGGTGCGGACCATGGTCGGCAGGTGCACGGCGCTGCCGAGGCCGAACAGCGCGGCGGCCAGCAGCAGTTCCTGGGCGTCCCCGGCGAGCGTGAGCGCCCGCTCCGGAAGCACCCCGGTGGTCCGCAGCACGATCATCGCGAGGAACCCCGCCACGAACAGCGGGACGATCGGCGGGCGGCTACCGGTCCTGACCGGGCTCTTCGCAGGGCCTTCCCCGGACTCCTGGCCTTCCCCGGACTCCTGGCCGGCCTCGGCGACGGCCTCCCCGGCCCGTCGCGCCCGGCGCCGCACCGTGACGGCCATCCCGGCGACCAGCGGCGCCAGCAGCATCACCCGCATCAGCTTGACCAGGACGGCCTCCCGCAACGCGCCCGCCCCGCCGGTCTGCGCGGTGGCGACCACCTGCCCGACGTCGTGCACGCTCGCACCGACCCACCGCCCGAACTCCACGTCGCCCAGCCCGAACGGCTGCTGGAGCAGCGGCAGCACGGCGATGGCCAGCGTCCCGCACAGGGTGACCAGGGCCACCGAGGCGGCGACGTCCTCCTCCTCGCTGCCGGCCGCCTGGCTGACCGCGCCGATCGCCGAGGCTCCGCAGATGGAGTACCCGGTGGCGACCAGCAGCGGCTGGTCGCCCGGCAAGCCGAGCCGCCGGCCGAGCCAGAGGGTGCCGGTGAAGGTGGCCGCGACCACCGCGAGCACCATGGCGACGGTGGCCCAGCCGAGGCCGAGCACGTCGTCCAGGCTGAGCTTGAGCCCGAGCAGGACGATGCCGAGCCGCATCAGCCGCTTGCCGGCCATGGACAGCCCCGGCCGGGCCACCCCGCGCACCACCGGGCGCAGCCCGGGCAGGTGCGCCGCCGCCATCCCGAGCACGACGGCTGCGGTGAGCTTGGGCACGGCGGGCACGGCCGCGTGGACGGCGATCGCGGCGGCCACCCCGGCCGCCGCGAGCAGCAGGCCGGGGGCGTCCCCGCCGAGCGGGGGCAGTGAGCGGGTGCGCGCGGCGCGCTCCCGGAGGGTCAGTGCCACGCCGCCCTCACTGCTGCTGGTCGGCGGGCAGCCGGTAGACGCGCCGGATGCTGGTGCCGAGCCGCGCGACGTCCGCGCCGTAGACGTGGATGGAGATGGCGGTGCTGTTGCAGGCGTTGCGCACCAGGTGGATGTCACCGGGCGGGGCGAAGGCGGCGACGGTGCCGGCCGGGCCGGCGACGTGCTCGGTCTCGACGAGGTGGGCGGTGCGGCCGTCGGAGACCAGTCGGTAGCGGGTCTCGCTCTCCTGGCCCTGGTGGACGCCGGCCACGCACCAGGAGACGTGGTCGTGGATCGGGGTCTGCTGGCCGGGCAGCCAGACCAGGGCGACGACGGAGAAGCCGCCGTCCTCCTCGGCGTGCAGGACGTGCTGGCGGTAGCGCTTCGGGTCGCCCTCGCGCTGGGCGGGGGTGAGCAGCGCGTCGGGCCCGTCGGGGTCGGCGTGCAGGTGCGGGGCGAGGCGTTCGCCGACCAGGTAGGCGGTGAGTTCCGGGGGCAGTCCGCGGTCCACGACGGCACGGATCTCGCCGATCAGGGCGGTCATCCGCTCGGTGAGCCGGTCGTTGCCGACCGTGGCTGGGAGTGTCATGCCAGCAGGTTCGGCTGCACCGACCTATCACGTCCAACGAGGGTTCTTAAGCTTCCCCCCAACCTCAGCTTATGAATCGCCCCGGCGAGCACTCGCCGGGGCGACGACTCGGCACCCGATCCGGTCAGCACCCGATCCGGCTCGCCGCCGCCCGCCGCAGGTGGTCCAGCACCAGCCCGGTGGCCGGGATCCGCCGGTGCTCGCGCAGCACGTACGCGCTCACCTGCCGGCGCAGGTGCGGTTCGACGGCCCGCCCGGTGACCTTGCGGTGGCACATGAAGGAGAGCACCAGCGCGGGCATCAGCGCGATCCCCACCCCGGCGGCGACCAGGCTCTGCACCGCGAGGTTGTCGTCCGTGGAGAACACGATGTCCGGCGCGAAGCCTTCCTCCGCGCAGACGTTCAGCAGGTTGGCCCGGCAGCGCGGGCACCCGGCGATCCAGCGCTCGCCGTCGAGGTCGGCGAGCCGGACGGCGTGCCGGCGGCCGAGCGGGTGCCCGACCGGCAGCAGCACGGTGAGCAGGTCCTCCATCAGCGGGATCTCGTCCAGCCCGTCGGGCACCTCGGTCGCGCTGCCGGGGTAGCGGAAGGCCAGCGCGATGTCGCACTCCCCGCGCAGCAGTCGCTGGACGGAGTCCGGCGGTTCGGCCTCCAGCAGCTCGACCCGCACACCGGGGTGTTCGGCGAGCAGCCGGGCCATCGCCTCGGGTATCAGCGTGGCGTTGGCGCTGGGGAAGGCGCAGACCCGCACCCGCCCGGCCCGCAGCCGGGCGAGCGCGGCGAGCTGCTGCTGGGCGGCGGAGAGGCTGCCGAGGATCAGTTCGGCGTGCCGGGAGAGCGCCTCGCCCGCCTCGGTGAGCCGCAGTCCGCGCCCGGCCCGGGTGAACAGCGCGACGCCGACGGTGCGTTCGAGCGCCTTCATCTGCTGGGTGATGGCGGGCTGGGTGTAGCCGAGCTCACGGGCGGCGGCCGAGTAGGAGCCCGCTCTGACGACCTCGTGGAACGTCCTGATGTGCCGCGAGTCGAATACCGGCTCCATGGCCCTCCCCCGGTCGTCGTCGTCGAACCTCCGCAATCATAAGAGGAAATTGGAGATGCCCGCTCTATCCCCACCCGCACCTATGGTTCAGGATCGAACCAGACTTCTCACTGCTGCGCGGACGGCGGCAGCCCCATCGCCACCCCGGCCTTGACCACCGGCGCCCCGCCCCGCATGCTCGGGCTGCGCCGGCTGCGGCGCTCGACCCAGCGGGCGAGCCAGGAGAGCAGCAGGCACATGCCGATGTAGATCGGCGCGATCACGATCACCACGGGGATGAACGGCAGGTCGTAGTCGAGGTTGGTGGCGATCAGCTTGCCCGCGTGCAGGAACTCCTCGTAGGTGATCAGGAAGCCCAGCGAGGTGTCCTTGAGCGCGACCACCAGCTGGCTGATGATGGCCGGCAGCATGGCCCGGTTCGCCTGCGGCACCAGCACGTACGTCATCACCTGGGTCTTGCGCAGGCCGAGCGCGTAGGCCGCCTCGCGCTGCCCCTTGGGCACCGCGAGCACGCCGGCCCGGAAGACCTCGGCCAGCACCGAGCCGTTGTACAGCACCAGCCCGGTCACCAGCGCCCACAGCGGTTGCACCTTGAGCGCGACGAAGACGAAGAAGATCATCACCAGCAGCGGCATGGCCCGGAAGAACTCCACCACCACCGCGGAGAGCACCCGCACCACCTTGTGGTCGGACAGCCGCCCGGCCGCGAACAGCGCCCCGAAGGGCAGCGCGAACAGCACCGTCCAGCCGAAGGCCCTGAGGGTGTTGCCGAGCCCGCTCAGCAGCAGGTCCTGGACGCCCCGGTACTCGAAGGGCATCCACTTCCGGTACGTGAACTGGTGGGTGTGGAACAGCATGTAGACGATCCAGCCGATCAGCGCCGCGATCAGCAGCAGCGCGATCCCCCCGTACAGGCGGTGGCGGGCGAGCGCCTTCGGACCGGGGATGTCGTACAGCGCCGAGGATCCAACGGTCATCGCGACACCGCCACTCGTCGTTCCAGCAGGTTGAAGACGGCGCTGACGGCCAGGGTGATGATCAGGTAGCCGACGGCGATCCAGACGAAGGTCCAGATGATGCTGTAACCCAGCTCGTTGATCGTCCGGTAGGTGCCGAGCAGTTCGGTGACGCTGAACGAGCCGGCGATCGCCGTGTTCTTCGCCAGCGCGATCATCACACTGCCGATCGGCGCGACCACCGACCGGTACGCCTGCGGCAGCACCACCACGCTCATCGTCTGCCCGAAGCTCATGCCCAGGCTGCGCGCCGCCTCCCCCTGCCCCGCCGGCACGGTGTTGATGCCCGAACGCATCGCCTCGCAGACGAAGGCCGAGGTGTAGCAGCCGAGCGCGGCCACCGCGAAGACGAAGAACGGCAGCGTGATGTTGAAGCGCGGCAGGCCCAGCACCACGATGAAGAACAGCAGGGTCAGCGGCGTGTTGCGCAGCAGCGTCACCCACGCCGTCCCGAACACCCGCAGCGGCCGGACCGGTGAGACCCGGAAACCCGCGATCATCACTCCCAGCACCAGCGACAGCACGGCGCTCACCGCGAACAGCGAGAGCGTGCCGAGGAAGCCGTCCCAGTAGGTCGACCAGTTGTCGGTCAGCGTTTTCACGGCGCGGCCCTCTCAGTACCGGTCGATCGGCGGCGGTGTCGGCGCCGGCTCCCCGGACAGGCCCAGGGTCGCGTCGTAGGCCTTCTTCCAGTTGCCGTTCTGCTCGTTCTGCGCCAGCGCGTCGTCCAGGGCCAGGCGCAGCACGGTGTCGTTCTTCGGGGTGCCGATCCCGTACGGCTCCTGGGAGAACAGCGGGCCGACCACCTTGAGCTCGTCCGGCACCTTGGCCGCGTAGCCCAGCAGGATCGCGTTGTCCGTGGTGACGGCGTCGACCTGGCCGGTGATCAGGTTGTCCACGCAGGCCGAGTAGGTGTCGTAGCCGATCAGCTTCGCCTTCGGGTACTGCGACTGGATGCGCTGGTACGGGGTCGAACCGGCCGCCGAGCAGACCTTCTTGCCGTCCAGGTCCTGCGGGCCGTGGATGGTGTTGTCGTTCCTGCGCACCAGCAGCGACTGCCCGGCGACGAAGTACGGCCCGGCGAAGCCGACCAGCTTCTTCCGGTTGTCGTTGATGGTGTAGGTGCCGACGTAGAAGTCCACCTGGCCGTTCTGCAGCGCGGTCTCGCGGTTGGCCGAGGCGATGGTCTTGAACTCGATCCGGTCCGGCGGGAAGCCGAGGTAGGCGCCGACCATCTTGGCGATCTCGATGTCGAAGCCGGAGTACACGCCGGTGGCCGGGTTCTTCTCGCCCAGGTACGGCTGGTCCTCCTTGGCGCCGACCACCAGGTGACCCCGGCTCCGGGCGGCGTCCAGGGTCGGCGAGCCGGTGATGGACGCGGCGTCGCGCACCTGGTAGCTGGGCAGCGCGCTCGCCTGCGGGCCCTTGGGCGGCGGGGTGCCGGGCTTGCCGCAGCCGGCGGCCAGCACGGCGAGCAGCAGGACGGCGGCGAGCACCGTCCGGCTCCGGGCGGCGGGCGTGGTCTTGCTCGTCACGGGCGCCGCCTCAGTGCTTCAGGATCTTGGACAGGAAGTCCCGGGCGCGCTCGCTCTCCGGAGCGCTGAAGAAGTCCTCCGGGGCGCGGTCCTCGACGATCCGGCCGTCGGCCATGAAGACGACGCGGTTGGCGGAGGCCCGGGCGAAGCCCATCTCGTGGGTGACCACGACCATCGTCATGCCCTCGCGGGCGAGCTGGCGCATGACGTCCAGCACCTCGTTGATCATCTCGGGGTCGAGCGCCGAGGTCGGCTCGTCGAACAGCAGCGCCTTCGGGTCCATCGCCAGCGCCCGGGCGATCGCCACCCGCTGCTGCTGGCCGCCGGAGAGCTGGGCCGGGTACTTGTCGGCGTGCGCCTCCAGCCCGACCCGCTCCAGCAGGGCGCGGGACTTGGCGTCCGCCTCCGCCCGGGGCCGGCCGCGGACCTTGATCTGCGCGAGCGAGACGTTCTGCAGCACGGTCTTGTGCGCGAACAGGTTGAAGGACTGGAACACCATGCCGACCTCGGCGCGCAGCCGGGCCAGCCCCTTGCCCTCCTCGGGCAGCGGTTCGCCGTCGATCAGGATGGTGCCGTCCTCGATCGGCTCCAGGCGGTTGATCGCCCGGCAGAGCGTGGACTTGCCGGAGCCGGACGGTCCGATGACCACGACGACCTCACCGCGGCCCACGGTCAGCTCGATGTCCTGGAGGACGTGCAGGTCCCCGAAGTGCTTGTTGACGCCGCGCACCTCGATCAGCGGCGTGAAGGCCGAGGGCCCCGCCTGGGGCGGCCCGGGAACGCTGGTCACCGGCCGCGACGCCCCTTCAGCAGCCAGCCCAGCGCGCCGCCGGCGAGCAGCGTGGCGAGCAGCGCGATCCAGAGCGGCGCGGTGACGGTGAACACCCAGAACTGGATCTTCACCTTGTCGAGGTTCGCGAACAGGAACCACACAGCGAGGACGACGAGGACGCCGATCCCGATGTACCGGGTGGGGATCCCCGCGATCTCACTGCGTTTGGAGCCGGCCGAGCCGTCCGAAATCTTGGTCACCGGAGCAGTCTGCGGGCCGGGGCTCCGATTTGCCCGGTTACGCGCCCTGATGGGCGAGGGAGTAACCCGCACGGGGTAATCCGACCCCGTGCGGGTTTGAAGTGCCTTACGGGTCAACGGCGCCGTACGGGTTCGGCAGCGCCGTACGGGTTCGACAGCGCCGTACGGGTTCGACAGCGCCGACCCGCTACCGCTCGTCCCGCCAGGAACGCCAGAGCGCCGCGTACGGGCCGCCGGCCGCGACCAGCTCCGGGTGGCTGCCGTATTCGCTGATCCGGCCGCCCTCGACCACCGCGATCACGTCCGCGTCGTGCGCGGTGTGCAGCCGGTGGGCGATGGCGATCACCGTGCGGCCCTCCAGCACCCGGGCGAGCGAGCGCTCCAGGTTCCGGGCGGCGCGCGGGTCCAGTAGCGAGGTGGCCTCGTCCAGCACCAGGGTGTGCGGATCGGCCAGCACCAGCCGGGCCAGCGCCAGCTGCTGGGCCTGCGGCGGGGTCAGCACGGTGCCGCCGGAGCCGACCTCGGTGTCGAGGCCGTGCGGCAGCGCGTCCACCCAGCCGCCGGCGTCCACCGCGTCCAGCGCGGAGCGCAGTTCGGTGTCCTCGGCCCCGGGCGCGGCCAGCCGCAGGTTGTCCCGCAGGGTGCCGACGAAGACGTGGTGCTCCTGGTTGACCAGGGCGACCTCCGCCCGCACCCGCTCGGCCGGCATCCGCGCCAGCGCCGCCCCGCCGAGCGTCACGCTGCCGCGCCCGGGGGCGTAGATCCCGGCCAGCAGCCGCCCCAGCGTGGACTTGCCCGCCCCGGACGGCCCGACCAGCGCGACCCTGCTGCCCGGCGCGACGTCCAGGCTGATGCCGTGCAGGACGTCGGCGCCCTCCCGGTAGCCGAACCGGACGTCCCGGGCCTCGACCCGGCGGCCGTCCGGGTGGCTGGACTCGTCGCCCTCGTGCTCCGGCACCTCGCGGACGCCGACCAGCCGGGCCAGCGAGGCCTGGCCGATCTGCAGTTCGTCGTACCAGCGCAGGATCAGGTCGACCGGCCCGGCCAGCATCTGCGCGTACAGCACTCCCGCGGTCAACTCGCCGACGGTGATCCAACCCTTGAGGGTGAACAGCCCGCCGAGCAGCAGGGTGGCCAGCACCGCCGAGGAGTAGAACGCGTCGACGGTCGGGAACCAGACCGAACGCAGCCACAGGGTGTAGCGCTCCCAGGCGAGCCACTCGCCCAGCTTGCGGTCCGTCAGGGCGATCCGCTGGTCGCCCAGGCGCAGCGTCTCCACCGTCCGCCCGGCGTCCACCGTCTCGGCCAGCACGGTGTTCACCGCGGCGTACCCGGCCGACTCGTTGCGGTAGGACTGCGGCGCGCGCTTGAAGTACCAGCGGGAGCTGACCAGCAGCAGCGGCAGGCCGACCAGCGAGGTGAGCGCGAGCAGCGGCGAGGTGACCAGCAGGGCGCCGATCACCAGCAGCAACGACACGATGGCGACGGCGAGTTCGGGCGCGGCCTCGCGCACCGACTTGTCCAGCCGGTCGATGTCCGTGGTGCCCCGGGAGACCAGGTCCCCGGTGCCGGCCCGCTCCAGCACGCCGGTGGGCAGCGCGACCGAGCGGACCAGGAAGTCCTCGCGCAGGTCGGCCAGCGCCCGCTCGCCGAGGACGGCACCGCGCATCCGGGACCAGCCGGTGAAGGCGGACTGCACCACCAGCGCCAGCAGGTACCAGCCGACCGCGACCGCGATGGTGGCCTCGGCGGTCCCGGTGGCCAGCGACTCGACCAGGCTGCCGAGTACCCAGGGGCCGACCAGCCCGGCCACGGTGGCCACCGAGTGCAACCCCACCACCGCGGAGAACCCGCCGCGGTGGCGCCGGGCGAGCAGGCGCAGGTAGGCGCGCACGGCGGCCGGTGAGCCGACCGGCAGGGTGGTGGCCGGCCCCTGCTCCTCATGGACGGGGGGCTTCATGACGTGCTCCTCAGGTGTGCGGCGGGTCGGGCGGGACGGACGGCGCGGGTGCCCACGCGGCCGCTCATACCGGCTCCCCCACCGGTTCCGGCTGCTCTTCGCGGGTGACCACGGCCCGGTAGGCCGGCTCGGTCCGCATCAGGTCGCGGTGCCGCCCGACCACGGCCGCCCGGCCGTCGCGCAGCAGCACCACCCGGTCCGCCTGGTCGAGCAGCAGCGGGCTGGTCGCGAAGACCACGGTGGTGCGCCCGGCCCGGGTGTCCCGCAGTCCGGTGGCGATCCTGGACTCGGTGTGGGCGTCCACCGCGCTGGTCGGCTCGTCCAGGACGAGGACCGGCGGGTCGGCCAGCAGCGCGCGGGCCAGGGCGAGCCGCTGGCGCTGCCCGCCGGACAGCGAGCGCCCGCGCTCGGTGATCCGGGCGAGCATCGCGTCGCCCTCGCACTCCGGCGAGCCGTCCACCAGGGCCTCCAGCACGTCGTCGGACCGGGCGGCGGCCAGCGCCTCGGCCACCGAGACCCGCCCCGAGGACGGGATGTCGAACAGCCCGGCCAGGGTGCCGGAGAGCAGCACCGGCTCCTTGTCGTGGACCAGCACCGCCGCCCTGGCCTCGGCCAGCGGCACCGCGTCCAACTCCGTCCCGCCGAGCCGGACGGAGGGCTGCTCCGGCTCGCCGTCGGCAACCGGGACGTGCCCGCCGAGCCGCTCGGCGAGCGCCCCGGCGAAGTCCGGGTCCCCGCAGACGACCGCGGTCAGCTCCCCGGCCCGTGCGGTCAGCCCGGTCGCCGGATCGAACAGGTCGGCGTTCCCCGTCTTGTTCAGCGAGGCCTCGGCCACGCCGCTGGTGCGGCTGAGCGAGAGCACCCGGACGGCGCGCCCGGCGGAGACCCGGGCGACGCTCCAGGCGTGTGCGGCCTCGCCCAGGATCCGCAGCGGCGCCGCGAGGAAGGCGGTGGCGCCGTACACGGCGATCAGGGTGCCGACGGCGAGCTCGCCCGAGGCCGCCTGCCGGGCGCCGTACCACGTCACCCCGATCACGAACAGGCCCGGCAACAGGACCTGTTGGGCCTGCATCAGCGACCAGAGCCGGGCCGATCGGACGGCCGCGGCCCGGACCTTCTGGGAGGCGGCCCGGTACCGGTCGAGGAACAGCTCCTCGCCGCCGATGCCGCGCAGCACCCGCAGCCCCGCCACGGTGTCGGCGGCCAGCTCGGTGGCCTTGCCGCCGAGCGTGCGCTGCTGCTCGTACCGCCGCTCGAACGGCCCGATCAGCGGCCAGACGGCGGCCGCCAGCACCGGGACGCCGAGCAGCACCCCGACCCCGAGCACCGGTTCGACGACCAGCACGGCCGAGCTGACGGCCAGCCAGACGATCACCGCGGCCCGGACCCGGGCGACGAGTTCGACGTACCAGCCGATCCGCTCGACGTCCCCGCTGCCGACCGCGACGACCTCGCCGGTGGCGATCCGGCGGGACAGCCCGGCGCCCAGGTGCGAGGCCTGCCGGGACACCAGCTGCCGCACGTGGCACGCCGCGTGGATCCAGTTCCAGACCGCCTGGCGGTGCAGCAGCACGGAACCGAGCGCGGACAGCACGGCGAGCGCCACCGCGAGGGCGCCGGCCCGCCAGATCCCGGCGGCCTCGCCGTCGACGGCAGCCTGCACGCCCCACCCGAGCGGTATCGGCAGCGCCGCCTGACCGCCCATCTCCAGCAGCGCCCAGCAGGTGGCGAGCACCTGCCCGCGCCGCTGGCCGCGCTGGAGCCAGCGCAGGAGGGCCAGGGGTGAGGAGAGATCGGGACTGCCGGGGTCGGCCAACGGCAGGGGGGTGAGCAGCATGACGCTCCGATACAGAAGGGTGCGGGACGGTGCTGGAGGGTGCTGAGGGGTGCTGAGGGGTGCGAACAGGCGTGAGCGGACACGCGGGGAGAAGGTCACGAGCCGGAGGCACGGCTCTCGCGGCACGGCGGGCCCGGCTCGCGCGAACGGCGGAAGCCGGACGGCGGCGGGCGACAGCGCGGCGCCTCGCACCGGCGGCATCGGCGCGTCCGGGGCGGCGCCGGACGGGACAGCCGGACGGGACGGCCGGGCGGAGGCGGGAGGGGCACGAAGGGCCCGGATCTCAGGAGGTCATGGCCGCGAGCCTGCCAACCCCGATGTGATCTGCGCAACAGGTTTTTTCGCCACCCGGCCCCCGGATCCCCACCGGAACGGGCCTCCGGCCCCCGCAAGATTCCCCCGAACGGCGGGAACAATCCCGCCCGGGTGCCAGTTGCCCCCTTCTGGAATCACACGGACGATCAGGAGGGCACCCCTTCCCGTGAGCAACATCCCCAACGTCACGCTGAACGACGGCGCGCAGATCCCGCAGCTCGGATTCGGCGTGTGGCAGGTCCCGGACGCCGAGGCCACGGCCGCCGTCCGCACCGCGATCGAGGCGGGCTACCGCTCCATCGACACCGCGGCCATCTACGAGAACGAGGCCGGCACCGGCCAGGCGATCACCGAGGCCCTGGCCGGCGGCGTGGCCCGCGAGGACCTCTACATCACCACCAAGCTGTGGAACTCGGGCACCCGCGACTGGTCGGGCGAGCAGGGCCGCGACGCCGTCCTGCGCGAGTTCGACGCGTCGCTGGCCAAGCTCGGCCTCGACTACGTCGACCTCTACCTGATCCACTGGCCGCGCCCGAAGCACGGCAGCTACCTGAACGTCTGGAAGGCCTTCGAGCAGCTGAAGGCGGACGGCCGGGTCAAGTCGGTCGGCGTCTCCAACTTCGGGCCTGAGCAGCTCACCCGGCTGCTCGACGAGACCTCGGTCGTCCCGGTGCTGAACCAGGTCGAGCTGCACCCGTACTTCCCGCAGACCGAGCTGCGCGCCTTCCACGCCCAGCACGGCATTGCCACCGAGGCCTGGAGCCCGCTGGGCCAGGGCAAGGAGCTGCTCGCCGAGCCGGCGCTGGCGAAGATCGCCGAGAAGCACGGCCGCACGGTCGCCCAGGTGGTGCTCCGCTGGCACCTGCAGAGCGGCGTGATCGCGATCCCGAAGTCGGTCACCCCCGCCCGCATCCGGGAGAACCTGGACGTCGCCGGCTTCGAGCTGGACGCCGAGGACCTCGCCGCGATCGCCGGCGTCGCCACCGGCACGCGGATCGGTCCGGACCCGCAGGAGTTCGACTGGAACTGACGGCACCCGCCGTCCGACTTCTCTGACGAGCGGTCATGTCGAACGACCGCCCACCCCGATCAGGGGTGGGCGGTCTTCGGTGTGCCACGATCCGCCGTCGCCAATGAGCAGCGGCCTCCGGCAGGGCGGGCCACCAACACCTTGAGCCGCCGACTCCTTGAATCGCCAACGCCTCAGGCCCTCAACACACCGGGCCTTCCGTACGTTGGCGAATCGTTTTGGCTGGCGCTCAAAGGATCCCTCTAGAGCCGCGCCGCCTTGCCGAGGAGCGCCAGCGCGGGCCCGTGCTCACCCTCGTCCAGCGGGGCGAGCAGCAGCCGCTGGACCTCGGCCACGCCGGCCGTCGAACGGTGCAGCAGGTCCTGGCCCGCCGGCGAGAGCGACAGCAGGTTGCGGCGCCCGTCCGAGGGGTCGCGCCGGCGCTGCACCAGACCGCGGCGCACCAGCCGGCTGACCATCTCGGCCATCGTCGCCTTGTCCAGCGAGGCCAGCTCACCGACCGTGCGCTGGTCGGCGCCCGGTTCCAGCTCCAGCGCGTCCAGCACCGCGTACTGCGGAGCCGTCAGCTCCGCACCGACGTGCTCCGACCAGAGTTTGGTGTGCACCTGCTGGCCCACCCTGATCAGGTAGCCGATCGCCCGCTGCGCGTCCAGTATCGGCCGCGTGTCGGAGAACACGGCGACCGCGGCGGGCTCCAGCCTGGCTATCTTGGCCATCACCCGCACGATCTCCACCTGCTCCTCCGCCGTCAGCGGCTCGAACAGGGTGCGCTGCACGCGGACCACACCGCCGGTGGCCTCACGCACCGCCTGGGCACCGCTCTGCGAGAGCGCGAGCAGTTTTCGCCGGCCGTCGGCCGGGTCACGCCTTCGCAGCACCAAGCCGCGACGGACCAGCCGCGCGACCATCTCCGCCATCGTCGCCTTGTCCAGCGAGGCTCGCTCGCCGACCGTCCGCTGGTCGGCACCCGGTTCGAGGGCCAGGACCAGCAGAACGGCGAACTGCGGAGCCGTGAGATCGGCTCCGACATGCTCGGACCACAGCCTGGTGTGAACCTGCTGTGCAACGCGAATCAGGTGTCCGGGCGACTGTTGCAGTCGCGCGGACACGCGGGTCGTCGGGATCTCCCCCAGCACCATGTATCCGTCCCGATGTCACACCCGGTGTGTGTGGGACACCCGGGTGGGGCAGTAACGGCGAGTGGGCGTCCAGCTATGAGGGAGGGCGCTCCAGCCGTGCAGCCGGTGGCTGCTGGCGGACACTATACAAACGGCGGGCCCTTGCTGGCAGGCAGGGGCGGATAGTAGACGCAGGTTCGGCAACATTGGCATATTTACGCGCCCGCCACGCTCTCTCGGTAACCCGTTCTCAGTAGAAAGCCGACCGGTCGGTCCTTACCGACCGTCACGTGCGGCTCGCCGACCCTGTTCGCCCTCCCTACTCGCGGGTAGGGTGTGGCCACCCTCCCCGGGGCGCTCCCCGCGGAGACCACCCCGAGAGAGACGAGAGCGCGCATGACCGAGCAGAGCACCGCCCCCCGGGTCGCCGTCGTCACCGGCGCCGCCCGCGGCCTGGGCGCCGCCACCGCCGTGCAACTGGCCGCCGACGGCTACGCGGTGGCCGTCCTCGACCTGGACGAGACCGCCGGCAAGGACACCGTCGACCGGATCACCGCGGCCGGCGGCCGGGCCCTGGCCGTGGGCGCCGACGTCTCGGACGCCGACCAGGTGCAGGCCGCCGTCGACCGGGTGGCCGCCGAACTCGGCGCCCCCGTCGTGCTGGTCAACAACGCGGGCGTGCTCCGCGACAACCTGCTCTTCAAGATGTCCGAGTCCGACTGGGACACGGTCATGAACGTCCACCTGCGAGGGGCCTTCCTGATGACCCGCGCGGTGCAGAAGCACATGGTGGACGCCGGTTTCGGCCGCATCGTCAACCTGTCCTCCTCCTCCGCCCAGGGCAACCGCGGCCAGGCCAACTACTCGGCCGCCAAGGCCGGTCTGCAGGGCTTCACCAAGACTTTGGCCATTGAGCTGGGCAAGTTCGGGATCACCGCCAACGCCGTGGCACCCGGCTTCATCGCCACCGACATGACCGCGGCCACCGCCGCCCGGGTCGGCATGGACTTCGAAGACTTCAAGCGCGCTGCGGCCTCCCAGATCCCGGTCCAACGGGTCGGTCTGCCTGAGGACGTCGCCCACACCATCTCCTTCCTCGCGAGCGAGGGTGCCGGCTTCGTCTCCGGGCAGGTGATCTACGTCGCGGGTGGCCCCCTCGACTGAGCACGGAACCTACACAGGGTTACCACGGAGTGGGAAGCCGGACTCGCCGGCCTCCCGCTCCGTTTTCTTTACCGGGGCTTTTGCAGAATCATTCGAACACCACACTGGCATTCGATCCGAGAATCGCGGAAATCACTCCCCGGGCGGACCTCTCCCCGCCAATTGTCGATTTCACGGGAAAATGACAAATCCCTCCGGAATAGCCCCGGCGGGATGGGTAAGGTCACCCCCGTGCAAGCCCCGAGTACCCCCGCGCCCTATCCCAACCAGGGGCCGGAGCAGCTCACCACCACCCACCGCGAGCGCCCGAGCCCCGAACGAGCCCACCGCCGCGAGCCCAGCTGGCCGCCGATGAGCCGCCGACAGGCCGCCCTGCTCGCCGTGACCTGCGTCGCCTACCTGCTGGTCCTGGCCGGTGTCCTGCTCAACACCGCCCTGGTCGACCTCGACTGGTCGGTCCGGCTGTTCCGCCCCTACGAACACTGGCCCAGCCTGGAACCGCTGCTCGACACCTGGGTGGTCGCCGGGCAACGCGGCCCCTCCGCCATCGCCGCCTTCGTCTGGCTCGGCTGGCGCGCGCACCGGCTGGGGCGGCTGCGCCCGCTGCTGGTGATGGCCGTCGCGCTGCTGCTGCTCAACGTCACGGTCGGCGCGGTCAAGATCGTCACCGGTCGGCTCGGCCCGCACTACGCCCAGTACGTCGGCTCGCCCGAACTGTTCTCCGGCGGCACCATCTTCCCGTCCGGTCACACCGCCAACGCGGTCGTCACCTGGGGCGTGCTCGCCTACCTCGCGGTCCGCTGGCGGCGCACCGGCGCGGTGATCGCCGCCGCCACCGCCTGCTCGATCGGCCTGACCACGCTCTACCTGGGCACCCACTGGGTCACCGACGTGCTGGCCGGCTGGGCCGCCGGACTGCTGGTACTGCTCTCGCTGCCACTGCTGGAGCCGATGGTCGTCGCCGCCGAACAGCGGTTGGCCCGACGGCCGGGCCACTGAGCCCGCACGCCACGGCCACCGCGACCACCGGGCACCGCGACCGCCGGGCACCGCGACCGCCGGGCACCCCGACCATCGAGGACGTCGACCACCGGGAGGGAGGCCCTACCCCTCCCAGCTGCGCTCGACCACACCGTCGCGGACCGCGAGGTTGAGCCGGCCCTCACGGTGGTCCATGGTCATCATCGCCCCCGGCTCCAGCACCCGGACCGAGGCCCAGCCGTGCCGCCGGGCCAGCTCCCGGGCCCGTTCGATCCGCAGCCCGGCGTAGCCCTCGGCGTCCGCCGCCGCGTCCGACCCCGTCATCGCGTCTCCCCCGCTCTCCCCCACGGACGTAGACTGGAATCGTAGCCCCCACCCGCGCGGCCCGGAGGTGAACGGCCATGCGCACCACCACCCCGCGACGGCCGTGGCGCAGCGGCACCGAGCCGAGCACCGCCCGCAGCGACCTCAAGCTCCGCTACCTGCTGTCGCTGACCTTCACGCCGCTGTTCGCGCTCGCGACGGCGGGCTTCGCGATCTGGGCGGCGGCCTCCCCTACCGACGGCGCCCCCAGCCAGGGGACTCTGACCGGCTTCGCCGTCGCCTGCGGTCTGCTCACCCTGTTCGCCACCGTCGATCTCATCGTGGTCATCCGGCGCCGCCGGACCGAGCTCTGACACGGTGTCTCCCACGGAGTGGGAAGTCGGCCCGGCCGACTTCCCACTCTCGCACCGCCGCCGACCACGGGCTCGGTACCAGCTCAGCGGCTGCCGACCGCCTGCTTCACGAGCGTCCGCCCGAAGTCCCACATCAGCCCGCTCCCCCGGTGAGCGTCCTCCATGATGTCGGTGAAGGCGTCCACGAACCGGTCGACGTCGCGCTCCGTGATGACCAGCGGCGGGATCAGCTTGATCACCTCCAGGTGGTCACCGGACACCTGGGTCAGGATCCGGTGCCGCTGGAGCAGCGGAACGACCACCATCTGGGCGAACAGCCCCTTGCGCGCGGCCTGCAGGGCCGTCCATCCGGTGCGCAGCTTGAGCGACTTGGGCCGGCCGAACTCGATGCCGATCATCAGACCCCGGCCGCGCACCTCGGCGAGCAGCTCGTACCGGTCGACCAGCGCGGCCAGCCGCTCGCGCAATTGGTCGCCGACCTGACGCGCGTTCTCCACCACCTTCTCCTCGCGCATCACCTCCAGGGTCGCCAGTCCGGCCGCCATCGCCTGGGCGTTGGCGCCGAAGCTGGCCGAGTGCACCAGCACCCGGTCCATGGAGGAGTACACCTTCTCGAAGATCCAGCTCTTGCCGAGCGTCGCCCCGACCGGCACGTAACCGCCGGAGAGCGCCTTGGCCGCGCAGACCAGGTCGGGCAGCACGCCCTCCTCGTGCTGGTAGGCGAAGAACTCGCCGGTACGGCCGATCCCGGTCTGCACCTCGTCGCAGATCAGCAGCGCCCTGTGCTCGTGCAGCAAGGCCTGCGCGGCGCGCAGCCAGCCGGGCGGCGGCGCCAGGACGCCCTTGCCCTGGATCGGCTCGACGATCAGGGCCGCGACGTCGCCGCGCTTCAGCTCCTTGGCCAGCGCGCCGAGGTCGCCGAGCGGGATGGCGGTGTCCGGCAGCAGCGGGTCGAAGCCCTTGCGAAAACCGCTCTCCCCGTTGACGGAGAGCGAGCCGGTGGTCAGCCCGTGGAAGGCGTGGTCGGCGTACAGGACGCGCCTGCGGCCGGTGGCGTACCGGGCGAACTTGAGCGCGGTCTCCACCGCCTCGGTGCCGCTGTTGCCGAAGAACACCCGGTCCAGCCCGGGCGCGTACGAGAGCAGCCGCTCGGCGAGCAGCCCGGGCAGCGGCGAGCAGTCGAAGCGGACCAGGTCCGGCAGGTCGAGGTCCATCACCTGCTGGATCGCCGACCGCACGACGGGGTGGTGGCGGCCCAGCGCGAAGATGCCGAAGCCGGCCAGCATGTCGAGGTACTCGTTGCCCTCGGCGTCGTAGAAGTACGGACCCTTGGCGCGCTCGTAGTACTTGTCGAACCCGATGGTGTGCAGCATGCGCGGCAGTTGCGGGTTGAGGTGGCGGCCGTGCAGCTCGTACCGCTCGGCGCCGCGTTCGGCGATCAGCGCGGCGAGGTCGAAGCTGGCGGCGGTGCGGTCGGGGTCAGCCGGCATGGCGCTGGTTCGCTCCTCGGTTAGGTAGCAGGTTCTTGGCAAAGACGGCGGTCTGCGCGGCGACTCCGGTGCCGGTCAGGCCGGTCTCCTCCAGGATCTCCCCGCGTGCGGCGTGGCCGAGGAACTCCTGCGGCAGGCCGAGCACCCGCACCGGCACGTCCACGTCGGCGTCGCGCAGCGCCTGGGCGACGGCGGCGCCGACGCCACCGGTGCGGCCGTTGTCCTCGACGGTGACGACCAGCCGGTGGGCGGCGGCCAGTTCCGGCAGGGCCGGGTCGACCGGTTTGACCCAGCGGGGGTCGACGACGGTCGCGGTGAAGCCCTCGGCGAGCAGCAGCCGGGCGGCGTCCAGGCAGGCGGCGGCGGTGCTGCCGACCGCGACCAGGAGGATCTCCGACGGTCGGCCGGTGCGCAGCAGGACGTCCATCCCGCCGATCCGCTCGACGGCCGGCACGGCGGGCCCGATGGTGGCCTTGGGGAAGCGGATCACGGTGGGGGCGTCCTCGACCGCGACGGCCTCGCGCAGTTGGGCCCGCAGCTGGTCGGCGTCGCGCGGAGCGGCGAGCCGCAGACCCGGGACGACTTGCAGGATCGACATGTCCCACATGCCGTTGTGCGAGGCGCCGTCGGTGCCGGTGACGCCGGCCCGGTCGAGGACGAAGGTGACGCCGAGCCGGTGCAGGGCGACGTCCATCAGGACCTGGTCGAAGGCCCGGTTCAGGAAGGTCGCGTAGACGGCGACGACCGGGTGCAGGCCGCCGGTGGCGAGGCCGGCGGCGGAGGTGACGGCGTGCTGCTCGGCGATGCCGACGTCGAAGGTGCGCTCCGGGAAGGCCTTGGCGAAGCGGGCCAGGCCGACCGGTTGGAGCATGGCCGCGGTGATCGCCACCAGGTCGGGCCGCTCGGCGCCGAGCGCGACCAGCTCGTCGCCGAACACCGAGGTCCAGGAGACTCCGCCGCTGGGCGAGATCGGCAGGCAGGTGTACGGGTCGATCGGGTTGACGGCGTGGAAGCGGTCGGCCTCGTCCTGTTCGGCGGGCCGGTAGCCGCGCCCCTTGACGGTGAGGCAGTGCACGATGACGGGGCCGCCGAAGTTGCGCGCCTGGCGCAGCGCCTGTTCGACGGCGCCGAGGTCGTGGCCGTCGATCGGCCCGAGGTACTTCAGCCCGAGGTCCTCGAACATGCCCTGGGGCGCGAAGGCGTCCTTGAAGCCCTTCTTGGCCCCGTGCAGCGCGTCGAAGATCGGTTGGCCGACGAGCGGGGTGCGCTGCAGCGCACCCTTGCCGAGGGCGAGGAAGCGTTCGTACCCCTGGGTGGTGCGCAGGGTGGCCAGGTGGTTGGCGAGGCCGCCGATGGTCCTGGCGTAGGAGCGCTCGTTGTCGTTGACGACGATGACCAGCGGCCGGTCGCGGGCCTCGGCGATGTTGTTGAGCGCCTCCCAGGCGAGCCCGCCGGTGAGCGCGCCGTCGCCGATCACCGCGACGGTGTGCCGGTCGTGCTGGCCGAGCAGTCGGGCGGCCTTGGCGAGGCCGTCGGCGTAGGACAGGGCGGTGGAGGCGTGCGAGTTCTCGACCAGGTCGTGGTCGGACTCGCCGCGCGAGGGGTAGCCGGAGAGCCCGCCCTTCATCCGCAGCCGGGAGAAGTCCTGGCGGCCGGTGAGCAGTTTGTGGACGTAGCTCTGGTGGCCGGTGTCGAAGACGATCCGGTCGTACGGGGAGTCGAAGACCCGGTGCAGGGCGATGGTCAGCTCGACCACGCCGAGGTTGGGCCCGAGGTGTCCGCCGGTGCGGGTGACGGCGTCGATCAGGAACGCGCGGATCTCGTCGGCGAGCAGCGGGAGTTCGGCCGCCGGAAGCTTTCGCAGTTCGGCCGGGGACGTGACGCTGGAGAGCAGTGACATGGGTACACCTCACGACTCGGAGTGGTGCGGCGGTGCCGCCTCCCGGCGGGGCGGGTCCGGCCCGGGCGCGGGGCCCGGGCCGGACGGGGTGTCCTCGGGAGCGGCGGCGCGGTCGAACGACCGGCTCAGTGGCCGCGGTTGGCGCCGATGGTCTCGGTGATGGCGCGCAGCGACTCCTTGAGCGAGCCCATGGTGGCGAGTACGGCGGTCGGCTCGTAGCCGCAGTGCGCCATGCAGTTGGCGCAGCGCGGGTCCTTGCCGCGGCCGTACTTGCTCCAGTCGGTCTTCTCGACGAGTTCGCGGTAGGTGGGCACGTAGCCGTCGGCCATCAGGTAGCAGGGCCGCTGCCAGCCGAACAGCGAGTAGTTGGGGATGCCCCAGGGGGTGCACTCGAAGTCGGCCTTGCCCTCCAGGAAGTCCAGGAAGAGCGGGCTGTGGTTGAGCCGCCAGCGGCTCCGGTTGCCGCCGGCGAAGGCCTTGCGGAAGAGCTCCCGGGTCTGGTCGACGCCGAGGAAGTGCTCCTGGTCGGGGGCCTTCTCGTAGGCGTAGGCCGGGGAGATCATCATCTCGTCGACCTTGAGCTCGTCGTTGAGGAAGTCCAGCACCTCGACGATGGTCTGCGGGGTGTCGGTGTTGAAGAAGGTGCTGTTGGTGGTGACCCGGAAGCCGCGCCGCTTGGCCTCCTTGATCGCCGCCACCGCCTCGTCGAAGGTGCCCTCCTTGGCCACCGACTCGTCGTGCCGCTCGCGCATGCCGTCGATGTGCACGGCGAAGGTGAAGTACGGCGAGGGCTTGAACTTGTCCATCTTCTTGCGCATCAGCAGCGCGTTGGTGCAGAGGAAGACGTACTTGCGGCGCTCGACGAGCTGGCGGACGATCTCGTCGATCTGCGGGTGCATCAGTGGCTCGCCGCCGGCGATCGAGACCATCGGGGCACCCGACTCCAGGACCGCGCCGACCGCCTGGGCCACCGGCATCCGCTGCTTCAGCACACCCGCCGGGTGCTGGATCTTGCCACAGCCCTCACAGGCGAGGTTGCAGGCGAACAGCGGCTCCAGTTCGACGATCAGTGGGAACTTGTCCCGGCGCTTGAGCAGCTTCTGCTGCATGAGGTAGGTGCCGACCCGCACGGTCTGGCGCAACGGCATGGCCATGGCTAGCTCGCCTCCTGGGGGAGCGTCGAGGATGTGGGGTGGTTCAGGTCCGCGGGGCCGGGCCGGGACTCCTGCCGGTACCAGTCGACCAGGGCGGGTACCGCCGCCCGCAGGGTCCGCCAGGCACGCACCCCGGCCGGGAGGGTTCCGAGCCGCAGCAGTTCGCGCTCGGGGGTGTCCACGACCACCCGCAGGACGGCGGCGGGCAGCGTCGGCCGCCGTTCCCGCAGCGCGGCCAGCACGGCGGCGGCCTCCATGTCGACGGCGAGCGCGCCCTGGAGGTGCAGGGCCCGCCGTTCGAGGCCGCGGACGACGTGGTCGGCGGTGTGGTGCACCCCGGCGTGCGCGGTCAGGCCGAGTTCCTTGAGGGCCCTGGCGAGCTCCGGTCCGGAGTCGACGGGGTACAGGTGCCCCTCCGCGTCGCGGACGCCGTCGGCGACCACGATGTCGCCCGGCAGCACGCCCGGGCCGACCGCGGCGCCGAAGCCGGCCACCACGACCGCGCCGTAGCCGCCGGGGGCGGAGCCGAGCAGCCGGCGGACTGTCAGCGCGGCCCGCCGCCGGCCCATGCCGGTGCGCACCAGCACCGGCGGCCCGCCCGCCGCGCCGCGCCAGTCGCCGCCCCGCAGCGCCCAGACCTCGGGGCCCAGCGCGCAGAGCACCAGCAGCGGTGCGGTGGTCACCGCGCCGCCCCGATCGCCGGGGTGTCGCCGTTCCTGCGGCCGAAGGCGGGGCTGCCGTGCAGGTAGCGGCCGAGCGCGGTGACCGGGAAGACCAGCCGGTACAGGTGGTAGTTGATGGAGAAGTCCCACGGGAAGCCGGTGCCGGTGAACTGCGGCTCGTCCCAGGTGCCCTCCGGCAGTTGGGTGCGCACCAGCCAGTCCACGCCGCGTTCCACCGCCGGGTTGGCCCGGCCGTCCGGGCCCTCGCCGGCCGCGAGCAGCGCCATCAGCGCCCACGCGGTCTGCGAGGCGGTGGAGTCGCCGCGCCCGGCCCAGCGGGCCGGGTCCTCGTAGGAGCGCATGTCCTCGCCCCAGCCGCCGTCGGTGTTCTGCCGGTCCTCCAGCCAGCGGACGGCCCGCCGGATCGCCGGGTGCTCGTCCGGGACGCCGGCCGCGACCAGGGCGGGCAGCACCGAGCCGGTGCCGTAGATGTAGTTGGTGCCCCAGCGGCCGAACCAGGAGCCGTCCGCCTCCTGGTTGTGCAGCAGCCACTCGACGCCGCGCCGGGTGCGCCGGTCGCGGGCCCGGCCGGTCTCGGCGAGCATCTCCACCACGTGGGCGGTGACGTCGGCGGAGGGCGGGTCGACCACCTCGCCGAAGTCGCAGAACGGCAGCTTGTTGGGCAGCGTGCTGGTGTTGTCGACGTCGAAGGCGCCCCAGGCCCCGTTCTTGGACTGCATGCCGAGGTTCCAGAGCACGCCGCGGTCCATCGCCGCATCGACCTTGGCCGGGTCGGGGTGGTCGACCCGGCCCAGCGCGAGCACCACCTCGGCGGTGTCGTCGATGTCGGGGTAGGTGTCGTTCTCGAACTCGAAGGCCCAGCCGCCGGGGGCCAGCGAGGGCCGTTGGACGGACCAGTCGCCGTCCTTGCGGATCTCCTCGCCGAGCATCCAGTCGACGGCCGAGACCAGCGCCGGGTGGTCGGCCGGCAGCCCGGCGTCGACCAGTGCGATGGTGGCCAGGCAGGTGTCCCAGACCGGGGACTGGCAGGCCTCCAGCCAGCGCCGGCCGTCCTCGGTGTGCACGGTGAAGCGGTCGAAGGAGGAGAGTCCGGCCTTCATCACCGGGTGCTCCAGCTCGTAGCCCTCCAGGTGCAGGGCGATCAGCGAGTACACGGCCGGCGGCTGGATGCCGCCCCAGCAGCCGTCGGCCTCCTGCCGTTCGACGATCCAACGGCAGGCCTGCGAGACGGCGAGCCGGCGCAGCGGGCGCAGGGCGCGGTGGTGGTAGGCGTGCAGGACCTTGTCGAGGCGCTCGAAGAGGCCGTCCCAGCTGGTGGCGGGCGCGAGCGGCCGGTCGGGGTAGGGGTGGTCCGGGTCGGTGTGCAGCTCGGTGAGCGGGAAGGGCGCCGGACGGACGGGGCGGTGGGCCGAGACGATGGTCAGCGGGACGATGGTCTGGCGGGCCCAGCAGCCGAAGGCGTAGATGTTCAGCGGCAGCCACTTGGGCAGGAAGATGATCTCTGGCGGCATCTCGGGGAGCCGTTCCCACGGCCACCAGCCGAAGAGCGCGAGCCAGATCCGGGTGAAGACCCGGGCGGCCGCGATGCCCCCGGCGGAGCGGACGTACCGCGCGGCGGCCACCATGTGCGGGGCCTCGGGGTCGTCGCCGGCGAGTTTGAGGGCGACGTACGCCTCGACGGTGGTGGACAGTTCGGCCGGCCCGCCGTGGAAGGTGGCCCAGGTGCCGTCCTCCCGTTGCTGGGACCGGATCCACTCGGCGGTGGCCTTGGTCTGGTCCTCGGTCCGGATCCCGAGGAACTGCCGTAGCAGTAAGTCCTCGGCGTCCATGGTGACGTTGGTCTCCAGGTCGCCCTTCCACCAGCCCTCGGAGCTCTGCAGCGAGAGCAGGTGGGTGGTGGCACGGGCCAGGGCCTCCTGCGCGTCGGCCGCTCCGACGTCCGCCTCACCGGCCGGCCGGAGCTGGTCGGTGTCCTCGGGCTGCCACCGCCCGGCGCCCAGCAGGGTCGGGGGGCGGTCGCCCACCGCGACCGGCTCGGAATCGTACTCAGGGTCGAGCCGGCCGTCCGCGGTTGCTGTCAACGTAACGTCACCTCTCTCGTACCACCACGAATTCGGCGAGTGCGACGAAGTGCTCGCGCACCTCGTCGGACATGGGCACCTCGTCCAGGGCGGCGAGGGCAGTCGTGTGCTGGCGGCGGGCTTCCTCCTGGGTCCAGGCGCGGCCGCCGGCCTCCTCGATCAGCGCGGCCCGGGCGGCGAGCTCGGGCTCGCCCTCCTCGCCGCGGCCCTTCGGGTCGGCCAGCTGCTCGGCGAGCCGGCGCGAGGCCGCGCCGCCCTCGGCCAGCGCGGCGGCGACGGGCAGGGACTTCTTGCGCTGGCGCAGATCGCCCCAGTGCGGCTTGCCGGTGACCTCGGTGGCGCCCCAGATGCCGAGCAGGTCGTCCACCGCCTGGAAGGCCAGGCCCAGGTGGTGGCCGTAACGCTCGAGCGGCTCGGAGACCTTGTCGTCGGCCCCGGCCAGGACGGCGCCGATCGCCGAGGCGGCCGCCAGCAGCGCCGCGGTCTTGCCGCCCTCCATCTCCAGGCACTCGGCGACGGTGACGCTGTCGCGCTGTTCGAAGGCGACGTCCATGGCCTGGCCGTCGATCAGTCGGCGGGTCGCCGTGGTGAGCAGCCGGACGGCACGCGCGGCGTCGGTGGGGCTCGTACCGCCGGGCACCGCGGCGTCGAGCAGCACCTCCGTGCCGAGCGTCGCCAGCGCGTCGCCGGCCAGGATCGCCTGGGCCGAACCGAAGACCGTCCAGGCGGTGGCCCGGTGCCGCCGGGTCTCGTCACCGTCCATCAGATCATCATGGAGCAGGGAGAAGTTGTGCACCAGTTCAACCGCGACCCCGCCCGGCACGCCGACCTCGGCGGCGGCGCCGGTGGCCCGGGCGGAGAGCAGGGCCAGGGCGGGGCGCACGGCCTTGCCGCCGTCGCCCTTGGAGGGGGTGCCGTCCCGGTCGATCCAGCCGAAGTGGTACGCGGCGACGGTGTCCATCGGTGCGGCCAAACGGGCGACGGCGGACCGTAGCGGCGGGGTGCAGAGCGTGCGGCTGCGGGCCAGCAGCTCCGGCACCGAGACCGGTTCGGCGTGCGCCGTGCCTCCGACGGCGATGCCGGTGCGTGACTCCACGTGCGTTCCCTCTCCCTCGTGGTGCCGGACCGCCCGGGGCTGCCGGGTGCTTGCGCTGTCGGTGCGGCTGGTGTCGATGTGGCCGGTGTCGGTGCGGCTCGGATCGGTGCGGCTGGTGCCGGTGTCACCGCTGTCAGTGCCGCCGGTGCGGCCGGTGTCGTTCCCGCCGGTGCGGGCGACGGGAGGCCCGCCGGCTCTGGCGGGGTCCCCGGCGGCGCCCGCCGTCACCGGGGCCACCTCCCGTCGCCCCGGTCCACCGGGAGCCGGCCGCCGGCAGCGGCGAGCGCCGCGTCCGCCGCGGCGTGGCCGCTGCGCACGGCCCCCTCCATGGTCGCGGGCCAGCCGGTGGCCGTCCACGCGCCGGCCAGCAGCAGGCCGGGGACGTCCGTGCGGGCCGACGGGCGCAGCAGCGCGCTGCCGGGCGCCGGGTCGAAGGTGGCGGTGCGCTCACGGGTGACGAAGAAGTCCAGCACCTCGGCCCCGGCGGCGGCCGGGAGCAGCCGGGCCAGCTCCGGCAGGTACCGGCGGCGCAGCTCGGCGACCGGCAGGTCGATCTCGTCCTGGACGGCGGACTGCGAGAGGGCCAGGTACTGGGCGCCGGGGTGGGCCCGGCCGAGCCCGGTGCCGACCAGGCCGGAGTGCGCGGTGCGGTCGAAGACCCACTGCACGGGGGAGCCGAGGGCGGCGAAGAACGGCCGGCGCAGCACCTTGCGGTCGTAGACCACGTGCACGTTGAGGATCGGCGCGGTGCCGAAGTCGGCCAGCCGGTCCTGGCCGGGGAGGGCGTTCGGGGGCAGCAGGGCGGCCGCGCTGTCCTGGGCGCCGGCCAGCACGACGGTCTCGGCGGCGAGCGGCTCCGCGCCGCCTTCCAGATGGACGGCGTGCTGGGGCACGGCCGGCTTGAGCTCCGCGACACGGGCGCGCAGCAGCACCTTCACGCCGGCGCGTTCCAGCTCGGCGAGCGCCCGGTCGTGGTGGATCACGCCGAGCGGGACGGCGGCCGTGCCGATGTCGGAGGCGCCCGGCTCGGAGAGCAGGCCGGTCTTGAAGACCATCGCCGCCAGCGCCAGCGACACCTGGTCGGCGCGGGCGTTCAGGGTGGCGACGCCGACCAGGTCCCAGAGCGCGGCGAGGGTGTTCGCGTTCTGCCCGTTGCGGCGCAGCCACTCGCCGAAGGAGATCTCGTCCAGTGCCGGGTCGGCGAGGTCCAGGCCCTGGAGCGCCAGCGCCCCGCGGACCACCCGGGCGCGGTCGGCCGGCCCGAGGTGCGGGTAGCGGGCGAGGCTGCCGGCCAGGTGCAGCGGGACGGGCAGGCCGGCCCGGCGCAGCCGCCCGAGGGTGCGCACCGGGGCCGCGTCCGGCCCCGAGACGGAGAGCACCGGGACGTCCAGCCGGTCCTGCAGGTGGACCAGCCGGGCGGCGCCGAGCCGCTCCAGCAGGCCGCGGTAGGCGGTGCAGCAGCGCAGGTACACGTGCTGGCCGTTGTCGACGGTCAGCTCGCCGCGCTGGAAGGAGAACGCCAGCCCGCCGAGCCTGGGCCGCCCCTCGACCAGCGTGACCCGGTGGTCGGCCTCGGCCAGCCGCAGCGCGGCGGTGATCCCGGCCAGGCCGCCGCCGACCACCACGGCGGCCGGGCGCGCGGCATCGGCTCGCCCGGTCATCGGCCCTCCCCCTCGCGATTGCTGGACCGCCCTGCGGCGGTCGCTCCGGCCGGCACGCTCGTGACCGGCCCGGTCGTGGTCAACACTGCCCTGCCCGCTTGTGATTCCCCGCTGACACAGCGTGACAGAACTGCGGTGAGAATCAAGAACGCCCCCCGGCGAGCCCGGAAAGCGCGACGTACGCCTTCTCCCAGCCCGGCAGCGAGACCCGGCCGCGCAGGACGGACTCGGGGTCGGCGGCGATCCGGCCGAGCAGCCGGTGGTAGATCCCCGCCATCGCGGCGGTGCAGGCCCGGCTGCGGCGGTCGAGCATCGGCAGCAGCCGCAGGCCCTCCTCGAAGGCGGCCTGGGCGCGGGCGGCCTCGAAGGCCACCAGGCCGGTGAAGTCGGCGCCGACCGGCGGCCTGGGCAGCGCGAAGCCCTGCTCGCAGCCGAACCGGGCCAGGTCCTCGGCGGGCAGGTAGGTGCGGCCGTTCAGGGCGTCCTCGCGCAGGTCGCGCAGGATGTTGGTGAGCTGCAGTGCCAGGCCCAGGGTGTCCGCGTAGCCTGCGCCGCGCTCGGGGTCGTCGCAGCCGTACACGCCGAGCGAGAGCCGGCCGACCGAGCCGGCCACGCAGCGGCAGTAGACCTTCAGCTCCTCGTAGGTCTGGTACTCGGCGCCCTTGAGGTCCATCTCGACGCCGTCGATCAGTTCGTCGAAGCCGCCGAGCGGGATCGGGAAGCGCCGGGCCGCGTCGGCCAGGGCGACCTTGATCGGGTCGGTGTCGTCCTCGGCGACCGCCCCTGCGCGGACCTCGTCCACCAGTTCCCGGGTGCGCACCAGCGCCTCGGCCTTGCGGTCGGACGGGAGGTCCCCGTCGCCGATGTCGTCGACCCGGCGGGCCAGGGCGTACAGGGCCGACATGGCCAGCCGCTTGGGTTCGGGCAGCAACCGGATGCCGTAGCTGAAGTTGCGTGCCTGAAGTCCGGTGACTGCCTCGCAGTACCGGTACGCCGCCATGACCTGGGCCGACGCCAGTGGTGATGCCGCCACTCGGGCGTTCACCTTCCCTTCGCGAAGATGGCCGCCGCCTTCGCTGCGAGGCGGCGCTTGTCCGGCTTCGCCTGCTGCGCGAGCACGTCGTACCCGGCGTCCTCGATGGCCGCCAGGGCCGCGTACCCGCCGGCGGTGAATCCCGCCAGGAGCAGTCGAAGCCTCCCCCGAACCGTACCTACCAATGGCGCGCCGCGGTCGAGCAGGGTGCGGGCCCGCCGCACCTCGAAGGCGATCAGCTCGCGCACCGGGCCGCCGGCGGTGGGGGCGGCGAGGTCCGCCTCGGTGACGCCGAACCGGGCGAGGTCCTCGGCGGGGAGGTAGATCCGCCCGTGGGCGAGGTCCTCGGCGACGTCCTGAAGGTGTTCGACCACCTGGAGGGCGCTGCAGATCGCGTCGGACAGCTCGATCCGCTCGGGGGTGGCGACGCCGGCGATGGCCAGCACCAGGCGGCCGACCGGGTCGGCGGAGAGGGTGCAGTAGCCGATCAGGTCGTCGTAGCCGGCGTAGCGGGTGGTGGTCTGGTCCACCCGGTTGGCCTCGATCAGGCGGCGGAACGGCTCCGGGGTGAGCCCGTGCCGGTCGACCAGCGGGACGAGGCCGCGCAGCAGCGGGTGGCGGGGGCCCTCGGAGGCCCCCGGGTGGAGCGCCGCCTCGAAGACCCGGTCGAGATCGCGCTCCAGTCCGTCCAGCAGTGCGAGGCGGAAGGCGACGTCCTGCGGAGTCGGCGGGCCGGACTGGGCCGAAGGGGTGGCCGGGGGCGCGGCCTCGACCCCGAGCAGGGCGGCGGTGGCGGCCGGATCGGCCAGGTCGCCGTCGCCGGCGTCGTCGACCAGCCGGGCGTAGCCGTAGACGGCCATCAGGTCGTCGCGCCAGGCCGCGGGCAGGAAGAACGGGGCGACCGGGAAGTTCTCCGCGCCCGCCTTGTCCAGGGTCTCCCCCGCGGAGCGGTTCACCGACGTATCTCTGGGCTGGGCCGAAGCCGACACTGCTGTCACTCCCCCGTTCTACACCGCTGGGCATCACCGGCCCGACTCGGACACGCGTCCGAGCGGGGGCGCCACCTCCGGCACACCGCCCCCGCGCATACAGCCTGACACCACGGGGCGCGCCGGAGAAGAGCGCCCCGCCCGGCGCACGGGGGCGCTCACCCCCGCGGCGGCGGGCCACCCGGGGTACCGGCGGGGGCGCACGGACAGGGGGCCGGCCCCGGAATCCCCGGAACCGGCCCCCTGGACGGCCTGCCGCTACGGGCGCTCGCCGCGCTCGTAACGGCCGACGACCTCTTCGGTCGGGCCGTCCATGATCAGCTCGCCGGCCTCGATCCAGATCGTCCGCTCGCAGACCTCGCGGATCGAACTGTTGTCGTGGCTGACCAGGAAGACCGTACCGGCGGACTTGCGCAGTTCGTCGATCCGCTTCTTGCTGCGCTGCTGGAACGCCTGGTCGCCGGTGGCCAGCGCCTCGTCGATCAGCAGCACGTCGTGGGTCTTCGCGGCGGCGATGGCGAAGCGCAGGCGGGCGCCCATGCCGGAGGAGTACGTGCGCATCGGCAGCGAGATGAAGTCGCCCTTCTCGTTGATGCCGGAGAACTCCACGATGTCCTGGTAGCGGCTGCGCACGTCGGCCGGCGCCATGCCCATCGCCAGGCAGCCGAGGATGACGTTGCGCTCACCGGTGAGCTCGTTCATCAGCGCCGCGTTCACGCCCAGCAGCGAGGGCTGGCCGTTGGTGTAGATGCCGCCCTTCTCGGTCGGCAGCAGGCCCGCGATCGCGGCCAGCATGGTCGACTTGCCGGAGCCGTTGGAGCCGATCAGGCCGATCGCCTCGCCCTTGTAGGCGGTGAAGCTGACGCCGCGCACGGCGTGCACCTCGCGCACGCCCGCGGAGCGCTTGCGGCTGATGATGCGGCTCAGCGCCGAGGTGGCGCTGCCCTTGCCGGAGCCGGCGCCGTGCACCCGGTAGACGATGTGCACGTCGTCGACGACGACGGTGGGCTCGCGGGCGACGTCCGCGTCCCGGATGGTGTCCAGCTTGCTCAGTTCGACGTCAGCCACGGCCGTACTCCTCCTCGGCCTTCCAGAAGAAGACGTATCCGATCACGAACATCACGACCGCCCACCCGATGCCGTAGGTCCACTGGTGGAGCGGGAGTTCCTGGTGCTGGGGCTGGTGCTTGTTGTAGATGATCGGCGCGAAGGCGTGCCGCAGCAGGTCCATGTAGACCGAGGCCGGGTTGAGGGCCATCAGCGTCTGGATGTACTTGGGCCACTCGTGGATCTTGTCCTGGATGCTGAACATCACGCCGGACAGGAACATCCAGGCCCGCATCACGAAGGGGATCAGCTGGGAGATGTCGCTGGTCTTGGAGCCGAGCCGCGCCATGACCAGGGCGATGCCCGTGTTGAACATCATCTGGAGCACCAGGGCCGGGATGATCAGCAGCCAGGTCCGGCCCGGCTTGATGCCGCTGACCAGCACGGTGCCGACCAGCACCACCATCGAGATCAGCAGCTGCTGGAGCTGGATCACGGTGAACGCGATCGGCAGCGAGGCCCGGGGGAAGTGCAGCGCGCGGATCAGCCCGAGGTTGTCGGCGATCGCCCGGGTACCGGACTGCACCGCGTTCTGGGTGAACTGGAAGACGAAGACACCGATGCAGAGCCAGGCGATGTAGGTGTCCGGCGGGAAGTTGTCCTTGCTCTTCAGGATCACACCGAAGACCAGGTAGAACACCGCGCAGTTCAGCAGCGGCGTCACGACCTGCCACAGCTGGCCGAGCTTGGCGTCGGTGTACTGGGCCACCAGGCGGGCGGTGGCGAAGGCCCAGATGAAGTGGCGCCGGGCCCAGAGCTGCTTGGTGTAGGAGACCAGGCCGGGCCGCTTGCCGCTCACGGCCAGGCCGTACTTGTCCGCAAGCTGCTTGGGGGTCAGGCCCGCGTCCACCCCCCTGGGGGATGAGAGGCTGACGGGTTCACTCACTGTCGACACATTCGTCCTTCACGCGGGATCGGTCGGGGCGGCCGGTCGACGGGGGTCCGCCGGCCTTGCGCCGATGGGGATCCACTGGATCACGGGGAGAGTCCGGCCGGTGTGTGGTCACCGGCCGCAGCGATCGATCATTCGATCAGATGACCGGTGGCCGGCCCAGCCTGGTCAATCGCCAAACGGTACGCCATCGCATGGGCCGCCGCGGACCGCAGGGTTCGCGCCAGCCCGCCCGGAACCCGCCCCACCAGGCCTTCAGCGCCTCCGAGGAGGGGCGGCGGGCCAGGGTCAGCAGGAACCAGGTTCCCAGATAGAGAGGCACCAACAGGGCCGGAAGGTTCCGTCTCGCGAGCCAAACCCTGTTACGGGCGATGTTGTGGAAGTAGGTGGCGTGCCGGGCGGGCGAGGTCGTCGGGTGGTGCAGCACCACGTCCGCGCGGTAGTCGATGGCCCAGCCGGCGTCCGCAGCGCGCCACGCGAGGTCGGTCTCCTCGTGGGCGTAGAAGAACTCCGCGGGCAGCTGCCCGGCCTGCTCGAACACCGCGCAGCGCACGGCGGTCGCGCCGCCCAGGAAGGTGGTCACCCGGGACGAGCGCAGCGGGTCGCTGGCGCGCAGCCGGGGGACGTGCCGGCGCTGGGTCACGCCGGTGTCGGGGTCGGCGATCCGGAAGGCCACGATGCCCAGCTCCGGGTCGGCGGTGAAGGCCTCGCGCAGCAGGCGGGCCGAGTCGGTGCGCGGCAGGTGCCCGTCGTCGTCCAGGAAGAGGACGGCGTCCACGTCCCGGCCGTCGCGGCCGAACAGCTCGATGCCGACGTTGCGCCCGCCCGGGATGCCGAGGTTCTCCGGCAGCTCGACGCTACGCACACCCTCCGGCAGCGGCGGCAGCTCGGCGCCCTGGCCCACCACGGCCAGCTCGACCGCCGCGCCCTCCTGGGCGCGCACCGATTCGATCAGGGCGGCCAGTTCCTCGGGGCGGTTGCCCATGGTGATGATGACGGCTCCGAGGCGGAAGCTCTCCGCGCTGGTCGGGGCGCTCATCGCAGCCTGCTGGAGAGGACGATGCTCAGCAGGTGCAGCACGGTCTGCAGCATGGCGATCGCCGCCAGCGCCACCACCGCGATCCGGGTGAAGAACAGACCGCCGTGGACGGCGTCGGCGATCCCGGCCGCGAGGATCAGCAGCGAGGCCTCGACCGCGCCGACCAGGCGGTGGAACTTCAGGAAGGAGGCCGCCCGGCGGGCCTTGGCCACCGAGGACGAGCGCGGCACCGAGGCGCTGTCCTCGACCGCCGTCAGGCCGCTGCGGGCCCGGGCCACGTCCACCAGGTCCGTCTCGGACTTGATCAGGATCGCGCCGAGCGCGGCCAGCGTGCCCAGGAACGCCCACTCCCAGTGCGAGCCGCCGCCCTCGCGGTGCAGCAGGTCGGTGGCGCGCAGGCCCAGCCCGGTGAGCAGGGCAGCCTCGGACATGTAGTGGCCGACCCGGTCCAGGTAGACGCCGGTGAGCGAGGTCTGCCGACGCCAGCGGGCCACCTCGCCGTCCACGCAGTCCAGCAGCAGGTAGACCTGGATCAGCAGGGCCCCCAGGACCGCGCCCGCGATGCCCGGCACGACCAGCGCGGCGCCGGCCAGGACGCCGGTGAACATCATCAGGTACGTCAGGCCGTTCGGCGTGATCGCCGTCACGGTGGAGAGCACGCGGGTGATCCGCAGCGAGATCCGCCGCATGTACAGGCGCCCGGCCCAGTGCTCGGCGCTGCGGCGCTGGAGCATGCCCTCCGGGTGGATCACCGCGCGCAGTTCCTCGATCGAGGGCCGGCGGGTCAGGTCCACCGGGGGCCGCTCGGCGCCCGCGGTGGAGGGGTCAGCTGTTGACGGCTTGGACATAGTCGGCGTACGCGTCCCTGATTGCTGAGGGGGAGAGGTCGAGGTGCTCAAGGATGGTGAAGCGCCCCGGGCGGGTGTTCGGAGCGTAGTGCACCGCGTCGGTGAACTCCGCCTCGGTGAAGCCGATCTGAGCTGCGGTCACCGGCAGCCCGTGGCTCGCCAGGCGTTCCACGATCAGACCGGTCAGCTCGCGCTCGCCCCGCAGGAAGCTGGCGAACGCGGCGCCGAGGCCGACCTGTTCGCCGTGCTGGGCGGAACGCTTGGGGTACAGCACGTCCAGGGCATGCGAGATCTCGTGGCAGGCGCCCGAGGAAGGCCGGGTGCTGCCCGCGATGTTCATCGCGATGCCGGACAGTACCAGGGCTTCCGCGAGGGCCGTGAGGAGGTCCTGATCCTGAGTGTTACCTGGGTGCCGCAGCAGGTTCTCGCCGGCCGAGCGGGCCATCGCCACGGCCAGTCCGTCCACCGGCTCGCCGGTGACCGCGTGCGACAACTCCCAGTCCGCGCAGGCGGAGATGTTGGAGACCACGTCGCCGATGCCGGCCGCCACGAAGCGCGGCGGGGCCTGCCGGATCACGTCCAGGTCGACGATGATGCCGATCGGGCTGGGCACCCCGTAGGAGCCGCGGCCGGCGTCGTTGTCGAGCGTGGAGACCGGCGAGCAGATGCCGTCGTGGGCCAGGTTGGTGGCGACCGCGACCAGCGGCAGGCCGACCCGGGCGGCGGCGTACTTGGCGGCGTCGATGATCTTGCCACCGCCGAGGCCGACCATCGCGTCGTAGTGCCCGCCGCGCACCGACTCGGCCAGGCGCACCGCGCTGTCCAGGCTGCCGTCGTCCACGTTGTACCAGTCGGCGCCGGGCAGGGCCGGCTCCAGGCGCCGGCGCATCGCCGCGCCCGAGCCGTTGCTGATCGCCACCGCGATCCGGCCCGAGGCGGACAGCCGCTGGTCGGCGAGGATGCCGCCGAGCGCGTCCAGCGCGCCCGGGCGGACCTCGACGAACAGCGGCGACGGAACCAGCCGGGTCAGTACTGGCACGCGATCTCCCGCGCCTTCGCCAGGTCGTCGTGGTTGTCGACCTCGACCCAGGAGACCTCGCCGATCGGCTGCACGTCGATCCGCAGGCCGCGGTTGACCATCTCCTGGTAGCCGTCCTCGTAGTACAGCTGCGGGTCGCGCTCGTAGGTGGCGCGCAGCGCGTCCGTCAGGTCGACGGCGGCGGCGGGGTTGATCACGGTGACGCCGATGTACTCGCCGGTGGCCTCGGTCGGGTCCATCAGCTTGGTGATGCGGCGCATGCCGGCGGCCGGGTCGACGACGACCTTCATCTCCTCGTCGGCGAGCTTCTTCACCGTGTCGAGGGCCAGCAGGATGCCGGGGGCGGTGCCGGCCTCGACGAGGCGCTGGTTGCCCTCCAGCATGGTGCGCTGCACGGACGCCGGGTGCACGGTGTCGCCGTTGGCCAGCAGCAGGCCCTCGGCGAAGAGCTCGCGGGCGCACCAGAGCGAGTACGCGTTGTTCCACTCCTCGGCCTTGTCGTTCTCGACCAGGTGGAGCTTGACGCCGTACTTGCTCTCCAGGGCGTCCTTGCGGTCGTACACCGCCTCCTTGCGGTAGCCGACGACGATCGCGGCATCGCGGATGCCGACCTCGGCGAAGTTGCCGAGGGTGAGGTCCAGCACGGTCCGCTCCCCGTCGACCGGCACCAGCGCCTTGGGCAGGGTGTCGGTGTACGGGCGCAGCCGGCGGCCGGCGCCGGCTGCCAGAACGAGGCCGATCATGCGGGGTCTCCTGATCCGTCGTGCGGTGCGCGGGGCGGTGCGCGCGGGGTGCCGGGGCACCGGCTTTCCGTCCGGCCGGGCCGCGAATCGGCGCGCCGGTGCCGCCGCGAGTGCGGGCACCGTGCCGTAAGCGATGGTAGGCGACCCGGGCGGCCGGCCCGAACGCGGCCGGGGGCTGCGAGGTGACGGGAGGGTGGCGATGCGGTGATCGAACGCGAGGACGAGGCGGTGATCGAACGCGATGGGAACGGATACCGAACGGCCCTGCTATTCCGATGACCCTTCCGGGAACGTATCGGGCCCATCTCTGCCCGGAATCGACCTGTCGATGGTCATGATCCGCCCGGTTGTGCGTGGGACCCGTACCCACCGCCACCCATACGGCAGACTGGAGCCCGACGCCGGCGCCGGTGCCCCCGCTGCGTCCGCTGCACCCGGTGTACCGGACGTACCCCGATGCTTCCGTTGCTCCCCCCTCCCGAAAGAGGCCCCATGCCCCAGAGCCTGCCGACCAACCCGACACACTTCGACTCCGAGATCGACACCGGTCTCGACGTCGAGACGGACGTGACGGTCGCCCCGGGGGCCTCGACCGGGACCGCCGGCGCCGGTCCCGAGATCCTGCTGGAACTGGTCGACGACGAGGGCGTCACCACCGGCACCGCCGAGAAGCTCTGGGCGCACCAGCAGCCCGGCCGGCTGCACCGCGCGTTCTCGGTCTTCCTCTTCGACCGCCAGGGGCGGCTGCTGCTCCAGCGGCGGGCGCTCGGCAAGTACCACTCCCCCGGCGTCTGGTCGAACACCTGCTGCGGCCACCCGTACCCGGACGAGCCGCCGTTCGTCGCCGCCGCCCGCCGCACCGCCGAGGAGCTCGGCATCGCGCCGGCGCTGCTCTGCGAGGCGGGCACGGTCCGCTACGACCTGCCGGACGAGGCCTCCGGGCTGATCGAGCGGGAGTGGAACCACCTGTTCGTCGGGCTGGTGACCGCGCCCGTCGAGCCCAACCCCGACGAGGTGGACGACTACGCCTTCGTGACCGCGCAGGAACTGCGGGAACTGCGCGCCGAGCGGCCGTTCTCGGTGTGGTTCGAGACGGTCTTCGAGGCCGCGCTGCCGGGGATCCGCGAGATCGCCGGACGGGACTGGTAGACGGGCGGGACCGGCGAGCGGGCCCGCGGCGCTCAGTCGTCGGCCTCCGGGGGAACGGGCAGCGAGGCCCAGATGACCTTGCCGCCCTCCCCCGTCCGCTCCACGTCGCACACCCCGCCGGCCTGCAACGTCACGCTCTTCACCAGCAGCAGGCCGCGGCCACCGGTCCGCCCGGTGTCGCTCTCCAGCGCCTTCGGCCGGTACGGGTCACCGTCCTCGACCGACACCCGAACCCAGCCCCGGCGCACCGCCAACTCGGTCGTCACCTCCGGCGACAGCTTCGCCGCGTGCGTCACCGCGTTGCCGACCAGCTCCGAGACGATCAGCAGCACGTCGTCCACCAGCTCCTGGTAGCGCACCCCGGCCATCCCCTGGGCCAGCAGGCGGTCACGGACCGCGTGCCGGGTCAGCGGCACCGAGGCCTCCTCGGCCGGCACCGGGAAGCGCCACACGCCCTCGACCGGTCCGGCGGGTGCGCGTTCCGGCCCGGTGCGTCTCGGCTCGGCGGGTGCGCGCTCCGGCCCGGCGCGTCTCGGCTCGGCCTTCGCCGCCCCGCTGATCTGCTCCACGTCCAGCCGCCCTTCGTCCGCGACCCGGGAGTGTCCGCGACCCGGGAATCAGGCGTTCCGCTCATGGCGCCCTCGATCCACAGAGGCTAGGAGAGGCACCGGCGGGACCGCGGCACCGTCGACAAGTTGCCCGTGTCGGACCGCTTCCGGCCGGAACGGACCGCGGCCGCCGCCGGGGTCGACCGTTTCCTTCGCGCTCGCCACCGCTTCGGCCGGGGTTCGCGCACCGTGGCGACCCATCCCAGCCAGCCCGACCACCCCTGCCGACCCGGACGTCCCCCCACCCGGGGAAACGCAGGTGAGAAGCACTCCAGAACCCTGGTAATGTTCTCTCTGTCGCCGAGGGGGCGAGAAAAACCCCGAAGCACACACCCCGTCCGGGTGGCGGAATGGCAGACGCGCTAGCTTGAGGTGCTAGTGCCCTTTATCGGGCGTGGGGGTTCAAGTCCCCCCTCGGACACAACCGAATTCCCCGTGGGATCCGAAAGGAACCCGCGGGGAATTTCTTTTTCCCGGCGCGCCGCCGCCGCCGTCCACGGGTTCTCGCGGGTTCTCCCCGCGGACCGGGTGGCCGCTGCGGCGGTCGCGACCCCCGCAACCACTGTGACCCGGGTGACTTCTGCGCCTGCCGTGACCCGGAAAGCGGACACGAGATGGCAACGATCGGACAGTTTGAGCTTCCCTTGAGGTATTCGCCCCTTTTGGCCCCATAGGCTGTCTCCGTTTGTCCGGAAACCAGCATAAAAACCACGACACCACCCGATGAAACCCCGAGCGAGAGGACCGATACGTTGAGTGAGCCAGAGTCTCCGACGGCATCACATCAGAACTACCGGCGATCGCTCGGCACCATCAGCCTGACCGCCGTGGGGCTCGGGTCCATCATCGGATCCGGGTGGCTGTTCGGCGCCGAGCGCGCCGCCCGGCTGGCCGGCCCCGCGTCGATCCTGGCCTGGGTGATCGGGGCCGCGGTGGCACTGACCATCGCGCTCACCTACAGCGAGCTCGGGTCGATGTTCCCCAAGGCCGGCGGCATGGTCCGGTACGGCCAGTACTCGCACGGCTCGCTGGCCGGCTACCTCGCCGCCTGGGCCAACTGGATCGCCATCGTCTCGGTCATCCCCGGCGAGGCCACCGCCTCCGTCCAGTACATGAGCTCCTGGCACTTCGACTGGGCACAGGGGCTGTACAACGGCAAGGAACTCACCCTGAGCGGGGTGGCACTGGCCAGCGTGCTGCTGGTCGGCTACTTCATCCTCAACTGGTTCGCCATCACGATGTTCGCCAAGACCAACACGGCGATCACCGTCTTCAAGGTCATCGTCCCGACCCTGACCGCCGGCGCGCTGCTGTTCGCCCACTTCGACACCGCCCACTTCACCGACCACGGCGGCTTCGCGCCGAACGGCTGGAGCGCCGTGTTCACCGCCGTCGCGGTGTCCGGCATCGTCTGGGCCTTCAACGGCTTCCAGTCCCCGCTCAACCTGGCCGGCGAGGCCCGCAACCCCGGCAAGTCGCTGCCCAAGGCCGTCATCGGCTCGATCCTGATCGCCCTGGTGATCTACGTCGCGCTGCAGATCGCCTTCCTCGGTGCCATCCCGGCCGCCGACCTGTCGCACGGCTGGAGCAACCTCGCCTACACCTCGCCGCTCGCCGACCTCGCGATGGTCTGGGGCCTCAACTGGCTCGCCCTGCTGCTGTACGCGGACGCCTTCGTCTCCCCCAGCGGCACCGGCATGATCTACGCCGCCACCACCTCGCGCATGATCCACGGCGTGCAGGAGAACGGCCACCTGCCGAAGATCTTCGGCAAGGTCGACGCCAAGACCGGCATCCCGCGCCCGGCCCTGGTGCTCAACCTGGTGGTCGCCTTCCTGTTCCTCGCGGTCTTCCGCGGCTGGGGCTCGCTGGCCGAGATCGTCTCGGTCGCCACCGTGATCTCGTACGTCACCGGCCCGGTCGCCGTGATGGCGCTGCGCCGCCTGGCGCCGGACCTGCCCCGGCCGGTCCGGCTGCGGGCCATGCCGGTCATCGCCCCCGTGGCGATGGTGTTCGGCTCGCTGGTCCTGTACTGGGCCCGCTGGCCGCTCACCGGCAAGGTCATCCTGCTGATGGCCGCCGGTCTGCCGATCTGGGCCTGGTACGAGCTGCGCAAGCCGTGGGCCGAGCTGAAGCCGCACCTGAAGGCGGGCGCCTGGATGGTCGCGTACCTGTTCGTGATGGCCGGCGTCTCCTGGGCCGGCAGCACCGACTTCGGCGGCCAGGGCTACCTGCCCGAGGGCTGGGACCTGCTGGTCGTCGCGGCCATCGCGCTGGCCTTCTACCGCTGGGGCGTCGCCAGCGCCTGGGCCAACCCGTCCCTGGCCGCCGTCCGGCGCGAGCTGGCCGAGGAGGCCGCGGCCGGCGAGGGCGCCGACGGCTCTGCGGGCTCCGGTCAGGAGCCGCGGGAGGCCTCGCGGGCCTGAGGAAGCGTGCAACGGTGAAGGGCCGGTCGAGTTCGTCGACCGGCCCTTCGGCGTTGGCGGGGCCGGGATGGGACGGGACAGGACGGGGTGCCGCCGGGTGCCGGTCGAACCCGTCAGCCGCGGCGGGCGCGGCGGATGACGGCGGTGACGACCGGGGGGAGCAGGTCGCGGGCGGCGCGCTTGGCGACATTGGCCGGGCGGCGCAGTTCGGCGGCGCGGGCCCGGCGGGCGGCGAGGTCGCGGGCGGCCTCCTCCTGGGCCTCCTGGGCCGCCCGGCGGGACTGCGAGGCCTCGTTCCGGGCCGCCTCGGAGGCCAGCCGCCGGTGGTGGCGGGAGGGGCGGAACGCGTCGATCCCGTCCGAGCTGCCGGTCATCCGGAGCACCTGCTGCCCGTTAAGGGTCTCGGAGCTGAGGTAACAGCCCTCGGCGAGGTCCACCCGGTCGAGCAGGTCGCGCTGGAACGGCTCCGGATCCCCCCAGGTGCCGTAGAACTTGCACTCGGTCAACATGATCGGCTTGAGCCCGTGGTTGAAGACCGCGCCCCAGGTCGCGGCGGCCACGCCCGGGGTGTGCTGCGAGCGGTAGTCGTCCAGGACGACGACACCCTGGTCCTGGAGCGCGACCCGGGCCACCTGGAGGTCGCCCACGACGTGCTCGTACAGGTGCGAGGCGTCGATGTGGATGAAGCGGAACGTGCCCGCCGCGATCCGCCCGCCGGCCAGGGCGGAGGTCGGGGCCTGGATTATCTCCGGCAGTTCCTCGTGGAAGGCGAGGTAGTTGACCTCGAAGGCCGAGCGGGTCAGCGACTTCCGGTAGGAGGTGTCCATCTCGGCCGCGTTCTCGTCGTCCGGCGCGTCCGAGTCGAAGAGGTCACAGACGGTGAAGGACTCGCCGGGCTGGAGGTGCTCGCCGATCACGATCGCGCTGCGGCCCAGGTACGCACCCATCTCCAGCAGGTCGCCGGTGACCCCGGTCTTCTCCTGCCGCCCCATGAACCAGTCGAACGAGTGCCGGTCATGGTCCCAGAACCAGCCCGGAACGTCGTCCAGCACGGCTGGTTCGGCGGGCCGCTGCGACTCGTCCTTCAACGCGGCATCGGTCACGGGATGCTCCTTTTGCGGTACGGATGACCTGCGGATTTGAGCCAGACCTCAGCCCGGTGGCAGCCCCCGCCCGACCGTGGGACGCGCTGGTCCCGGACCATGTGCACCACTACGAACCATTGGCAACAGTAGTGCCTCACCGCTGAGTTCGCTGCAATCTACAGCGGTGCCCGCGGGTGTGAGGAGCTTTTCGCGCAATGATTTTCGCGGACCGTCGTTTCGCTGCCGGAGGGTGAACAGGGAGCCTTCGGGACGGTTCGTCCGGTGTCCCGCGACGGCGGACCACGGCACGGCCGGTCACATCGCACGCGGATCGTCAACTGGACGTCCAGCGGCGGGCGGTGGAACCGACGGCGCAGACGGTGGCGGGCGGCCGCCCGGTGCCGTGGCCGTGCGAGGCCCTGGAGCGGTCGGACTGGCGGCGCGCGGGCGTCGAGGCCGAGCCGTTCGACGAGAACACCGCGCGGTTCGCCCCGGGGCAACCCGCCGGCCCACCGGGCCGGATTGGCTCTTGCGCGCGGCCACCCGGGCCGCCTTGACTGGTTCCTTGACCAGCGCTGCTGGTCAAGCGGCCGACCGGATGAGAGGACACTCGGTGCAGCAGTACGCGGAGTACGGCGACCAGTACATCGACGGCGCCTGGCGGCCCTCCCTGGACGACGCCGGGTCGATCGAGGTGCTGAACCCGGCGACCGAGCAGGTGCTCGCCACCGTGCCCGCCGGCGGGCCCGCCGACGTCGACGCCGCGGTCGCCGCGGCCCGCCGGGCGGCCCGCGGCTGGGCGACGACCGCCCGCGCGGACCGGCTCGCCCTGCTGACCCGGTTGCGGGACGGAATCGCCGCCGCCCAGGAGGAGATCACCGCCACCGTGGTCGCCGAACTCGGCGCCCCGGTCGGCTTCGCCGCCGCCGTGCACGCCGGAGCGCCACTGACCGTGGCGACCTCCTACCTGACACTGCTCGCCGAGCACCCCTTCGAGGAGCGGATCGGCAACTCGGTGGTGCTCGCCGAGCCCGCCGGAGTGGTCGCGGCCATCACGCCGTGGAACTACCCGCTGCACCAGATCGTCGCCAAGGCCGTCCCGGCCCTGGCGGCCGGCTGCCCGGTGGTCCTCAAGCCCGCCGAGGACACCCCGCTGGTAGCCCGGCTGTTCGCCCGGCTGGTGCACGAGGCGGGCTTCCCCGCGGGCACGTTCAACCTGGTGACCGGCACGGGCACGGTGGCGGGTGCGGCGCTCGCCGCCCACCCGGACGTGGACATGGTCTCGTTCACCGGATCCACCGCCGTCGGCCGGCAGGTCGCCGAGACGGCGGGCCGGGGCCTGAAGCGCGTCGCCCTGGAACTCGGCGGCAAGTCCGCCAACGTGGTGCTGCCGGGCGCGGACCTGGCCCGGGCGGTCAACGTCAACATCGCCAACGTGTTCGCCAACTCGGGCCAGACGTGCAGCGCGTGGACCCGCCTGCTGGTGCACCAGGACCAGTACGAGGAGGCCGTCACGACAGCCGCGAAGGCCGCCGCCAAGTACGCCCCGGGCGATCCGACCGACCCGCAGACCCGGATCGGCCCGCTGGTCAACGCCAAGCAGCTGGCCCGGGTGCGCGGTTACGTCGAGGGCGCGCTCGCCGCGGGCGCCCGGCTGGTCGTCGGCGGCGCGGAGCCCGTCCCGGGCCTGCCCTCCGGCTTCTACGTCCGGCCGACCGTGCTCGCCGACGTCACGGGGGACATGGCGATCGCCCGGGAGGAGGTGTTCGGCCCCGTCCTGGTGGTCCTCCCCTACCGGGACGAGGATCACGCCGCCGAACTCGCCAACGACACCGAGTACGGCCTGGCCGGCGGCGTCTGGGCCCCGGACACCGACACCGCCGCCGCCTTCGCCCGCCGCCTCGACACCGGTCAGGTCGACCTCAACGGCGGCCGCTTCAACCCGCTCGCCCCGTTCGGCGGCTACAAGAGCTCCGGCCTCGGCCGTGAACTGGGCCGTTACGGCCTGGAGGAGTTCCTCCAGTACAAGTCGCTGCAGTACTGACCGCGGCGCCGGACGGGGTGCCGGCCGCGATGCCCGAACCCCCGGGCGTCGCGGCCGGCCAGGCGGGGCCGGTCAGGTGAGGTCGACGCCCGGGTAGAGGGGGAAGGGGGCGAGGAGGTCGGCGGCGCGCTTGGCGACGCCGTCGCGCACGGCGTCGTCGAGGCGGTACTGCGCCTTGGAGGGGGCGCCGCCCGCAGTGGTGGTCGGGGTGGTGGCGCGCAGCACGGTGTCGATCAGGGCGGCGATCTCGTCCATCTCGGCGGTGCCGAGGCCGCGGGTGGTGAGCGCCGGGGTGCCGAGGCGCACGCCCGAGGTGTACCAGGCGCCGTTCGGGTCCTGCGGAACGGAGTTGCGGTTGGTGACGACGCCCGAGTCCAGCAGCGCCGCCTCCGCCTGACGCCCCGTCAGACCGTAGCCGGAGACGTCGGCGAGGACCAGGTGGTTGTCGGTGCCGCCGGTGACCAGCCGGCCGCCGCGGCGCAGCAGGCCCTCGGCGAGCGCCCGGGCGTTGTCCACGACGGCGCGCGCGTAGGTCCGGAACTCGGGCCGGCGGGCCTCGGCGAAGGCGACCGCCTTGGCGGCCATGACGTGCGAGAGCGGTCCGCCGAGCACCAACGGGCAGCCGCGGTCGACGTGTTCGGCCAGTTCGGTGTCGCACAGCACCATGCCGCCGCGCGGTCCGCGCAGCGACTTGTGGGTGGTCGTGGTGACGATCTGGGCGTGCTGGACGGGGTCGTGGTCGCCGGTCAGCACCTTGCCCGCGACCAGGCCGGCGAAGTGCGCCATGTCGACCATGAGGGTCGCGCCGACCTCGTCCGCGATCTCGCGCATCCGCCGGAAGTCGACCAGTCGCGGGTAGGCGGAGTAGCCGGCGACCAGGATCAGCGGGCGGAACTCCCGGGCGGTCTCGCGCAGCGCGTCGTAGTCGATCAGGCCGGTGGCCGGATCGGTGCCGTAGCTGCGCTGGTCGAACATCTTGCCCGAGATGTTGGGCCGGAAGCCGTGGGTGAGGTGGCCCCCGGCGTCCAGGGACATGCCGAGCATCCGCTGGTTGCCGAGCGACTGGCGCAGCTGCGCCCAGTCCTGCTCGGTGAGGTCGTTGACGCCCCGGACCTTGGCCCGCTCCAGCGCCGGGCTCTCCACCCGCTGGGAGAGGACGGCCCAGAAGGCGGTGAGGTTGGCGTCGATGCCGGAGTGCGGCTGGACGTAGGCGTGGTCGGCGCCGAACAGGGCGCGGGCGTGCTCGGCGGCGATGGTCTCGACGTTGTCGACGTTGCGGCAGCCCGCGTAGAAGCGCCGGCCCGCGGTGCCCTCGGCGTACTTGTCGCTGAGCCAGTTGCCCATGGCGAGCAGGACGGCCGGGGAGGCGTAGTTCTCGCTGGCGATCAGCTTGAGCGAGGCGCGCTGGTCCTCCAGCTCCTGGCCGATGGCCGCGGCGATCCGCGGCTCCACGCCGGCGACCACGTCGAGGGCGTTGCGGAAGGCGGTGTCGGCGGCCGCGCCGGCGGTGGTGTGCGGGGCCTGAGCGGCCTCGACGGCATGAGGGGTGTGCGGGGCCTGAGCGGCCTCGACGGCATGAGGGGTGTGCGGGGCCTGAGCGGCCTCGACGGCATGAGGGGTGTGCGGGGTGGCCAAGGCGGTCTCCTCGTGGTGCACGGACGAGTACGGACGGCCCAGGCGCTCGGCAACTGTCGTGCGGGTGCACGGAGCCGCTTCCCGATGGTCGGTTCCATCCGTGCGCGCCAGTCGCGGCTCCCCGGGATCGTACCAATGCCCGGGGGAATGTGGCGGAGATCTCAGGATTCGGGACGGCACGCCCGTTTCGCCCCTTGATGTCCGTTCTTCTGCAACGACGGTATTGCAGCGAAATGACGCCGAATGAAGCCGCAATACGCGCCGAAACAATGCCGGGGAAAACCGCCGGAGGTGATTTGCGGACCTCCCCGCGCATCCGGTCTGATGGCGCTCGAACGGCCGACGGGAAACCCCCGGGGGCCGGTTCGGAAATGCACACCAGCGCACCCTCACCCACAGGGCGGCGGAGAATTCGGGGAGTACGCCTCTCATGGCCGTGGTCGAAACAGCAGCGGGCTCCGTCCCCGCACCCGCCGCGCCGAGGCTGCTCGGCCGGCTCCTGCGCGACCGGGTCGGCGCCGCCGCCCTCGCCGTCGTCCTGCTCTTCCTGCTGCTCGCCCTCGCCGCCCCGCTGATCGCCGCCCTGTACGGGAAGAACCCGGTCGAGCACTACGGCCAGAACTCCCCCGGCCTGCTCAGCGACAGCGGCCTGCCCGTCCTGCCGAACGGCGGCATCTCGGGCGACTTCTGGTTCGGCCTGGAGCCGGGGCTCGGCCGGGACGTCCTGACCCAGCTGCTCTACGGCATCCGCACCTCGCTGCTGATCGCCTTCGCCTCCGCCGCCGTGACCACCACGCTCGGCGTGCTGGCCGGGGTCGCGGTCGGCTACCTCGGCGGGATCGCCGACCGGCTGTTCGGCTTCCTGGCCAACGTGCTGCTGGCCTTTCCGACCCTGCTCCTGCTCCTCGCGCTGAGCCCCGTCATCCAGTCCCGGCTGGTCGATCCGGGCGCCGCGGAACCGGAGTGGATGCAGTTCCTGGTGCTGATCCTGGTCTTCTCCGCGTTCGGCTGGATTCCGCTCGCGCTTTCCCTGCGGGCCACCGTGCGGTCGCTCCGGGAAAGGGATTTCGTGCAGTCCGCCCGGGCCCAGGGCGCCGGCCGATTCCATGTCGTCGTCCACGAACTGCTGCCGAACGTCCGCTCGCAGCTGCTGGTGCACGCCACCATGGCGGTGCCGACCTTCGTCGCCTCCGAAGCGGTGCTGTCCTTCCTCGGCGTCGGCATCACGGAGCCGATCCCGGACTGGGGCCGGATGATCTCCCGCGGCTCCGAGGTCTTCCAGGCCGACCCGACCTACATGGTCTTCCCCGGTGTCGCCCTGCTGCTCTTCGTGCTCGCCTTCAACCTGCTCGGCGACGCCGTCCGGGACGCGCTGGACCCGCGCGCCGTCCGCTGAGCCCCGTCCTTCCCCGTCCATCACCCCAAGCCCGCCCCGACCCGCCCCGGCTCCCGGGGCAAGGAGAGATTCGCCATGCGCTGGACCAGACCGTCCCTCGCCGTCGTCGCCACCGCCCTGCTGGCGACCGCCTGCTCGGCCGGCGCGGGCACCGGCCCGGCGCCCGCCGGGGCGGCCGCCAAGGAGACGTCCCCGCTGACCGCCGCGCTCGGCGGCGAGAAGGAGAGCGCCGGCCCGGCCCCCGCCGTCGCCGGCGCCCGCGTGGGCGGCACCGTGAACGTGTACAACAGCGTCGAGTTCCGCCACCTCGACCCGCAGAAGGTCTACGCGGGCGCGACGTACAACGCCTCGCTGCTCTGGGGCCGCCAGCTGACCCAGTACCAGGTCGTCGACGGCAAGGCCAAGCTGGTCGGCGACCTGGCGACCGACACCGGCACCTCCGGCGACGGCGGGCGCACCTGGACGTACCGGCTCAAGGACGGCGTGGCCTGGGAGGACGGCAAGCCGATCACCGCCCAGGACGTCAAGTACGGCATCGAGCGCAGCTTCGGCAAGGGCTACGAGGTCGGCCCGCCGTACTGGCCGCAGTGGCTCACCGGCGAGGCCAGCTACGAGGCGGCGCGCGCCAAGTACTCCGGCCCGCAGGACGGCGACCTGGCCGCGATCGAGACGCCCGACGAGCACACCGTCGTCTTCCACTTCCCGCAGCCGCAGGCCGACGTCCCGTACATGGCCGCGCAGTCCTCGTCCTCGCCGGTGCGCCGGGACAAGGACACCGGGACGGACTACGACCGGCAGCCGTTCGCCACCGGCCCCTACCGGATCGTCGAGCACGTCCAGAACACCCGCATGGTGCTGGAGCGCAACCCCGCCTGGAAGGCCGAGACCGACCCGATCCGCAGCCAGTACCCGGACAAGTTCGTCTTCACGTTCGGCAAGGAGGCGCTCAACATCAACCAGGAGATCCTGTCCGGGCGCGACGGCGGTGCCAGCGCCACCACCGCCTCCGACGTGCTCTCCCCCGAGCTGTACCAGACCGCCGACACCGACCCGAAGGCCAAGGACCTGGTCGTCTCCGGGCGCCAGGGCGCCTTCGTCACCCAGCTGGTGATCAACAACGAGCGGGTGCCGGACGTCGAGGTCCGCAAGGCCCTGCACCTCGGCTACCCCCGCCAGCAGGCCCGCCAGGTCCAGGGCGGCTCCCGGATCGGCGAACTCGCCACCACGCTCAGCTCGCCGGCGCTGATCGACTGGGAGAAGTACGACCTCCACCCGGTCAAGCCCGAAGGCGACCCGGAGGCCGCCAAGGCCGCGCTCGCCAAGGCCAAGCAGGCGCCGACGAGCCTGACCTACGGGTACAGGAACACCCCGGACGGGCAGCGCACCGCACAGGTGCTGGTGGACGGCTTCGCCAAGTCGGGCATCACCATCGTGCCCAAGCCGATCGACCCCAAGGCGTTCCTGGACGAGGTGCACCGCGCCGACTCCCCGTACGACCTGTTCGAGGAGACCTCCTCCGTCGACTGGCCGACCCCGTCCACGCTGATCCCGTTCTCCTTCGACGGCCGCGCCGGCAGCGACCTCAACTCCGCGCGCTACCGCAACCCGGCGGTGGACAAGGAGATCGACCGGATCAACCAGATCGGCGAGCCGCGCGCCAAGGCCAAGGAGCTGTACGCGCTGGAGAAGACCGTGATGCAGGACGTCCCGATGCTGCCGTTCGTCTACGCGAACGTCAACCAGGTGCGCGGCTCCAACGTCGGCGGGGCGTTCATCCACCCCATCTACGGCACCGTCAGCCTGGCGTGGCTGTACCTGAAGTCCTGACCGCCGTACCCGCCCCCGCGCCGGTCGGTGCGGGGGCGGGCCCCTGAAGTCCCCGTGTGCTCCACGTAGCCCCCGCGGACGCCTCCCCGTACGTCTCCCCGTCCCGTCGACCCCGGACCGGCCATGCTCTCCTTCGCCCTGCGGCGGACCCTCCAGGCCCTCGCCGTCCTGGTCGCGGTCTCCGCCGCCGCCTTCGCCCTCTTCTACGCCGCGCCCGCCGACCCGGCCCGCGCCGCCTGCGGCCCGCGCTGCGACAGCGGCCAAGTCGCGGCGGTGCGCCAGAGCATGGGCCTGGACCAGCCGCTGCTCACCCAGTACACCGACTACCTCACCGGGGTCGTCGCCGGGCGCGACATCAGCGACGTGGACGGCTCGGTCATCCACTGCGACGCACCCTGCCTCGGCTACTCCTACCGGCTGCACCAGCCCGTCACCGAGGCCCTGGCCGACCACCTGCCGGTCACCTTCTCGCTCACCGCCGGAGCCCTCGCCGTCCTGCTGGTGCTCGGCCTCGGTACCGGCTTCGTCTCCGCGCTACGGCACGGCGGCCGCACCGACCGGCTGCTCTCCGGCTTCACCCTCGTCGGCGCCAGCGTGCAGATCTACTTCCTCGGGTACGTCGCCCAGTGGGCACTGGTCTACTCCACCGGCCTGCTGCCGCTGCCCTCCTACACCCCGCCGACCGAGGACCTCGCGGCCTGGGCGGGCGGGCTGCTGCTCCCCTGGCTCGTCCTCGGCTTCGTCAACTCCGCTGTTTTCGCCCGGCTTTCACGCTCCCAGCTGCTGGAGACGATGAACGAGGAGTACGTCCGCACCGCGCGCGGCAAGGGCCTCGGCCGACTGCGCGCCCACCTCAAGTACACCTCGCGCGGCGCCGCCGGGCCGCTGGTGCAACTGCTCGGCCTGGAGGCCGGAGTGCTGCTCGGCGGGGCGGTCATCACCGAGACGGTGTTCGGACTGAACGGGGTCGGACGGTTCGCCGCCCAGGCGGTGTCCGGGCAGGACCTGCCCGCGGTGGTCGGCGCGGTGCTGCTGGCCGCCTGCTTCGTGGTGCTGTTCGTCGCGCTGGCCGATCTGGTGGTGGCCTGGCTCGACCCGCGAATCCGCCTGAGCTGACTGGAGCCGTTCGATGACGTCCACTGTTGAGTCCGCGCCCGGGGCCACCCCTGGGCCCGGTGCCGCGCCTGCCGCAGAGCCCGTGCTGAGCGTTCACGATCTGACCGTCACCTTCGCCGACCCGCGCGGCGGCGCTCCCGTGACCGCCGTCCGGGGGCTCTCCTTCGACCTCGCCGCCGGTGAAGTCCTCGGCCTGGTCGGCGAGTCGGGCTCCGGCAAGTCGGCCACCGGCCTCGCCGTCCTCGGCCTGCACGACCCGCGCACCACCACCGTCACCGGCTCGATCCGGCTGGAAGGCCAGGAGTTGGTGGGCGCGACGGAGTCCGCGCTGCGCCCGGTCCGGGGCGGCCGGGCCGCGCTGGTCTTCCAGGACGCGCTCACCTCGCTCAGCCCCTTCCACGGCGTCGGCGCCCAACTCGCCGAGATGTACCGGCTGCACCACCCCGGCGCCGGTCGCACCGAGGCCCGCCGACGGGCCGCCGCGATGCTCGACCGGGTCGGCATCCCGGCCGCCCGGGTGCGCGACTTCCCGCACCAGTTCTCCGGCGGGATGCGCCAGCGGGTGATGATCGCCATGGCGCTGATGAACGACCCGAAGGTGCTGATCGCCGACGAGCCCACCACCGCCCTGGACTCCCGGGTGCAGCGGCAGGTCCTCGACCTGCTCGGCGAGTTGCAGCGCGAGCACGGCACGGCGGTGCTGCTGGTCAGCCACGACCTCGGCGTGGTCGCCGGGACGACGGACCGCACGCTCGTGCTGCGCGGCGGCGTCCAGGTCGAGTCCGCGCCGACCGCCGAACTGCTGGCCGCGCCGCGCGAGCCGTACACCCGCGCACTGGTCGGGGCGGCGCTCACCCTGGACTCCGTACCCGGTGCACCACTGCCGATAGTTGACGATCCGTCACCCGACGTCGAATTCACGCCCCGGGCGGTCGGGCGCCCCGAGCGCTGGCTCGTCGAAGTGACGGACCTCGCCGTCCACTTCCCCGGGCGGCGCCGCCTCCCCAGCCTGCGCACCGAGCCCGTCCGGGCCGTGGAGGGCGTAGGACTGCGGATCGCCCCCGGCGAGACGCTCGGGCTGGTCGGCGAGTCCGGCTCCGGCAAGTCCACCACCGCCCGCGTCCTGGCCGGCCTCCAACAGCCCACCTCGGGAACGGTGTTGTACGACGGCCAGGACGCCACCCGCCCGGGCCGGGAGCTGCGGCGCCGGCTCAGCCGGGAGATCCAGCTGGTCTTCCAGGATCCGTACGCCTCCCTCAACCCGCGCCGCACCGTCGCCCAGACCCTCGACACCCCGCTGCGCCTGCACACCTCACTCGACGCGGCGCAGCGGCGGAAGCGCTCGGCCGAACTGCTGGACCAGGTCGGGCTGCCCGCCGCCCACCTGGACCGCTACCCGCACGAGTTCTCCGGCGGACAGCGCCAGCGGATCGGCATCGCGCGGGCCCTCGCCCCGCAGCCGCGCCTGATCATCGCGGACGAACCGGTGTCGGCCCTCGACGTCTCGGTCCAGGCGCAGGTGCTCAACCTGCTGATGGAGCTGCGCGAACACCTCGGCGTCGCCTTCCTGTTCGTCTCGCACGACCTCGCCGTGGTGCGGCACTTCTGCGACCGGGTGGCCGTGATGCACCGGGGCCGACTGGTCGAGTCCACCGACCGCGACCGCCTGTTCAGCGCGCCGCACACCGAGTACACCCGGGAGCTGCTGGCGGCGGTGCACTAAGCCCTGGCCTCGCGGGGCCCCGGCCGCTCGTCCTCTACCCGGCGGAGGCGGCCGGGACGGTCGTGACCAGCGGGATGTACGGGTCGGTGCCCGCCTCCCGGACCACGGCGAGGTCGGTGAGGCGCCAGGGGCGAAGGATGAAGGGGCCCGTGTAAAGCGTTGGCACGATCAGGGCGGTCGGTCCATGCTCGAAGCCTGTCATGTGCGATCAAGGAGCCCCAGCGAATATGTCCGCCAGCGATCAATCCGACTCCGCAGGAGACCGCGCAGCCGTCGACCACGAGCTCGTCGAGGCCGCCCGGGCGGTGGCCCGGCGCTACTGCCGGGGCGACAACCACACCGTCGCGGCCGCCGGACGCAACGCCGACGGGCGGATCGTCACGGCCGTGAACGCCTACCACTTCACCGGCGGCCCGTGCGCGGAGCTCGTCCTCATCGGCGCGGCCGCCGGCCAGGGCGCGTACGACCTCACCACGGTCGTCGCGGTCGGCGACCAGGACCGGGGCGTCGTGCCGCCGTGCGGCCGCTGCCGGCAGGTGCTGCTCGACTACTTCCCGACGGTCGAGGTCGTCGTCAGGCGGGGAACGGAGCTGCTCGCCCTGCCCATCCTCGATCTGCTCCCCGAGGCGTACGTCTGGGCCGAGCACCAGGACGGCTAGCACCCTCGCCCTTGAGTCGTGCCCGTGTGGCCGTTCGCCCGTCGTTCGGCTGCGCGAGCGCGACTCCAGGCACTAGCGTGCTGGCGACGTGTCGTAGTGATCGCCAACCGAGGGGGCACATTGTCGGACGACCTGCTCACAGCAAAGATCAACCACGGGTTCGACCACCTCGACGCCGACGGCGACGGGCTCCTCACCGAACGGGACCACGTCCTCATGGGCCTCGCCGTCGCCCGCTCGCTCGGCCACCAGGAGGGCTCGGAGGCCGAGGCCGTCATCGTCCGCGCCTACCTGACGGTCTGGCACGACCTGCACCTCGCCCACCTGCCCGCCGGCACCGAGGCGATCACCCGCGAACAGTTCGTCCGCTCGACCGGCGCCCTCTCCGACGACCCCGAGGCCGCGCGGACCAGCTTCGGCGCACTCGCCGACGCCTTCCTCGCCGTCGCCGACACCGACCGCAGCGGAACGGTCGACGCCGGCGAATTCTTCGTCTTCCAGCGCGGCCACTTCGCCGGCCTCTCCCGCGACGACGCCGACGAGGCCTTCCGCCACCTCGACCGCGACGGCGACGGCACCCTCTCCGCGGCCGAGTTCACCAGCGCGATCATCGAGTTCTGGACCAGCCGCGACCCCAACGCCCCCGGCAACTGGTGGACGGGCAAGCCCCCGCACACCCTCTGACACCCCCTCCGGCACAGTCGCCCCCTCGCCCGCCGGAACGCGAGGCCGGCGGCCCGCCCGACTCGCCGTGCCCGCCGGTGGGTCAGGCGGCGGGGACGATGCGCTCGACGATGGTCTCGATCAGGGCGGGCAGGCTGTCGTCGCCCAACACCTCGGGCAGGGTGAGATGTTCGACGATCAGGCCGGTCATCGCGAGGTAGAGGACGAGGACGGTCTCGCGGTCACCGGGCAGCCCCCCGTCGAGGTGGTAGGCGACATTGGCCTCCAACTGCTCGCGGATGGTGCCAGTGAGCTGGGCCCGCAGGCCGGGACGGCGGGTGGCCTCCAGGCGCAGTTCGAGCATCGCGAGGTAGCCGGCCCGGTCGGCGGAGATGCGGCGGATCAGGTCGTGCATCAGGGCGGCGACCAGGGCGCGGTCGCGCGGGGCCCGCAGCAGGTCGGCGATGACGGCCGGGTCCGGGGTGAGCCGGTGGTGGATGTGCCGGGCGGTCTGGTGGAGCAGGTGGTCGCGGTTGGCGAAGTAGTTGGAGGCCGTGCCGTTCGGGACGCCGGCCTGCACGTCGACCGCGCGGAAGGTGAGACCGCGGGCGCCGTCGCGGGCGAGGACCTCGATGGCGGCGTCGGCGAGGGCGGTGCGGCGGGCGGGGTTCTGGACCATGGCCCGATTCTCTCTCGCGGGGTTTTCGGGGGCCGGGGCGCCCAGGCTTGAAAACACCTTGGCAACCACTACGACTGGAGCACTATAGTCGCAGTGGTTAGGCGACGGGCCGCACGACCCGCGCCGTTTCCCGACTCCAGAGGACCTGCATGCGCAAGCTCAGCTACTTCATCGGCACCACCATCGACGGCTTCATCGCCGGCTCGGACGACAGTTTCGACTTCTTCGCGCCGTTCCTCACCGAGGACTACACCTCGACGCTCCTCGCCGAGTACCCGGAGACCATCCCCACCCCCGGCCGCGCGGCGTTCGGCATCGCGGAGGCGCCCAACAAGCGCTTCGACACCGTCGTCATGGGCCGCGGCACCTACGCACCGGGGCTGGCCGTGGGCCTCACCAGCCCCTACGCCCACCTGCGGCAGATCGTGGTCTCCCGCACCCTCGGCGCCGGCCCGGACCCGGCGGTGGAGGTCACCTCGGAGGACCCGGTGGCCCTCGTCCGCCGACTGAAGCAGCAGGACGGACTCGACATCTGGCTCTGCGGCGGCGCCGACCTGGCCGGCCGGCTGCTGCCCGAGATCGACGAGTTGATCATCAAGCAGTACCCGGTGGTGGTCGGATCGGGCATCCCGCTGTTCCGCGCGGAGTTCGAGCCCCGCGCCTTCACGCTCACCGACAGCCGCGTCTTCGAACGCGGCAACGTCGTCCTCACCTACGCGCGGACCGCGCCGGACGCCGCCTGACGCACACCATCCGGCGGACGCGCGGGGCAAGAGGCGCTATCGCGGCGCGGGCGCGAGGACGTACCGTGGGCGCTCCCCCGAGCCGAGAGGTCGAACCCGTGTCCGAGGAGGCCCTGCCGTTCTTCGTCTACGGCACCCTGCGCAGCGGCGGCCGCAACCACGCCGCCCACCTGGCCGGACGCTGCGCCGACATCCGCCCGGCCGTGCTGGACGGCGCCACGCTGCACGACGGCCCCGGGTACCCGTACGCGGTGCCGGACGCGACGCCCGGGCGCCGGATCGTGGGCGAGCTGATCACCGTACGGCCCGGCGCGTACGCCGGAGCGCTCACGGCGCTGGACCGACTGGAGGACTGCCGGGCGGACGGAACGGGCCTGTACGTACGACGGCGACTACCGGTACGGACGGCGGCGGGCGAGGTGCGGGAGGCCTGGGTGTACTTCGCCGGGCCCGTCGTCGAGAGCCGGCTACGGGAGCGGCCCGCGGTGATCGACTCGGGGGACTGGACGGACCGGTAACGGGTGACGGGCGGGAGACGACCTGCCGGATACCGCCAGGTAGGCTGCCCCGATAGTTGTTTTCTCTACTCACGGCGCCCGCCGAACGACAAGGAGCCACCCGGTGCCCGAGCTGCCACCCCCGATCACCGTCGTCGGGATCGGGGCCGACGGCTGGCCCGGCCTCTCCACCACCGGCCGCGCCGCCCTGCGGGCAGCCGAGGTGGTCGTCGGCGGCCCCCGGCAGCTGGACCTCCTCCCCCAGGACGAGGTCGCCGCCGAGCGCGTCCCGTGGCCGTCCCCCCTGCGCCCGGCCGTCCCCGGACTGCTCGCCGCGCACGCGGACCGCCGGGTCGCCGTCCTGGCCAGCGGCGACCCGATGTTCTACGGCATCGGCCGCACCCTCGCCGAAACGGTCGGCGCCGGGCGGCTGCGCGTCCTGCCGCACCCCTCCTCCGTCTCCCACGCCTGCGCCCGACTCGGCTGGCCACTGGAGTCCACCGAGGTGGTCAGCCTGGTCGGCCGTCCGCTGGACACCCTCGCCCTGGCCCTGAACCCCGGCCGCCGCCTGCTCGTGCTGAGCGCCGACGCCACGACCCCGGCCGCCGTCGCCGCGCTGCTCACCGCGCGCGGGTACGGCGCCGCCCGCCTGCGCGTGCTCGAACAGCTCGGCGGCCCGGCCGAACGCCGGCTCGACGGCACCGCCGACGACTGGCCGCACCCGCCCGGCGACCCGCTGAACGTCATCGCGGTCGACCTCGGCGACGGCCCCCGCAGCCCGCTCGTCCCCGGCCTGCCCGACGCCGCCTACGAGAGCGACGGCCAGCTCACCAAGCGGCACGTGCGCGCCGCCACCCTCGCCGTCCTCGCACCCTCCCCCGGCGAACTGCTCTGGGACGTCGGCGGCGGCTCCGGCTCGATCGCCGTCGAGTGGCTGCGCGCGCACCGCGACTGCCAGGCCGTCAGCATCGAACGCGACCCGGTGCGGGCCGAGCGGATCGCCCGCAACGCCGCCGCCCTGGGCGTGCCACGACTGCGCGTGGTGACCAGTCCGGCCCCCGCCGCGCTCTCCGAACTCCCCACCCCCGACGCCGTGTTCATCGGCGGCGGCCTCACCGCGACCGGCCTGCTGGACAGTTGCTGGGCCGCCCTGCGACCAGGCGGCCGGATCGTCGCCAACACCGTGACGCTGGAATCCGAGGCGCTGCTCACCGAGTGGTACCGGCGCCACGGCGGGGAGCTCGTCAAGCTCGCCGTCGCGCACGCCGTCCCGGTGGGCGGCTTCACCGGGTGGCGGCAGGCCATGCCGGTCACCCAGTGGTCCGCCGTCAAGCCCAACACCCCTCAGGAGAACGCGTCGTGACCGTCCACTTCATCGGAGCCGGCCCCGGTGCCGCCGACCTGATCACCCTGCGCGGCCAGCGCCTCCTGGCCCGCGCCGAGGTCTGCCTCTACGCCGGCAGCCTGGTGCCGCGCGAACTGCTCGACGAATGCCCGCCCGGCGCCCGCCTCGTCGACACCGCGCAGCTCAACCTGGACCAGATCATCGCCGAGCTGGTCCGCGCGCACCAGGCCGGACAGGACGTGGCCCGGCTGCACTCCGGCGACCCGTCCGTCTTCTCCGCCGTCGCCGAGCAGATGCGCCGCCTCGACGCGGCCGGTGTGCCGTACGAGATCGTCCCCGGCGTGCCCGCCTTCGCCGCCGCCGCGGCCGCGCTCAAGCGGGAGTTGACCGTCCCGACCGTCGGCCAGACCGTCATCCTCACCCGGATCGCCAAGCGCGCCACCCCGATGCCCGAGGGCGAGGACCTGGCCACCCTCGGCCGCAGCGGCGCCCTGTTGGTGCTGCACCTGGCCGCCGGATACGTGGACGACGTCGTCGAGCAGTTGCTCCCGCACTACGGCGCCGACTGCCCGGCCGCCGTCGTCGCGATGGCCAGCCGCCCGGACGAGCTGGTGCTGCGCGGCACCCTCGCCGACATCGCCGAGCAGGTCAAGGCCTCGGGCGTGGTGCGCACCGCCGTCATCCTGGTCGGGCGGACGCTGGCCGCCGAGCAGTTCCGCGACAGCCACCTCTACTCGGCGGAGCGCGAGCGCCCGCACGAGCCCTGCGGGGCGTGAACCCCGTGACCCGGCACGTCCTGATCCTCGGCGGGACGACGGAGGGGCGGGCGCTGGCCGCCGCACTCGTCGAGCTGCCGTCCCTGCGGGTCACCAGTTCGCTGGCCGGCCGGGTCGCCCAACCCCGGCTGCCCGCCGGAGAGGTGAGGATCGGCGGCTTCGGCGGCCCGGACGGGCTGGCCGACTGGCTGCGCGGCGAACGGGTCGACGCGGTCGTCGACGCCACTCACCCGTTCGCCGCCGGGATCTCGCAGAACGCCGCACTCGCGGCGGCGGCCACCGACGTACCGCTGCTGGTGCTGCGGCGGCCAGGCTTCGCACCGGTCGCCGGGGACCGCTGGCTCCCCGTACCCTCGCTCGCCGCCGCGGCCGAGCTGCTGCCGCGGCGCGGGGAGCGGGTCTTCCTCACCACCGGACGGCAGGGCATCGCCGCGTTCGCCCACCTCGACGGGGTCCGCTTCCTCGCCCGGTCGGTCGACCCGCCCGAGCCCCCGCTGCCGCCGTCCTTCGAAGTCCTGCTGGACCGGGGGCCGTTCACGCTCGACGGCGAACGGGCGCTGCTGCGCGAGCGGGGCATCGACATCGTGGTCACCAAGGACAGCGGCGGCGCCGCGACCGCGCCCAAACTCACCGCCGCACGCGAACTGCGCCTGCCCGTGGTCATCGTGCGGCGTCCGCCGGTCCCGGACGGCGTACCGGTGGCCCCGGACGTACCGGGCGCAGTGCGGTGGTTGCAGCACCTGCGCTAGGCCCAATGCTGGTGACTTTGGGCCTAGCCCCAATGCCGGTGACTTTAGGTTGTTGCCGGCTGGGTGATTGTGACTGTTGCCGGTTGTGGTGGTGGCCAGTTGCGGTGTTGGGCGCGTTTGAGG
>NZ_JBIWAP010000040.1:0-90317 GCF_044760075.1 Kitasatospora sp. NPDC098663
GCTAAGCCTTACAGCGCCGATGGTACTGCAGGGGGGACCCTGTGGGAGAGTAGGACGCCGCCGAACAATCATTCACAGAGAACCCCCATCCGGGAAACCGGATGGGGGTTCTTTGCGTTTCCGGGCCGTGGGAGCACCTCCCCACGGTTCCCACCAGGGTCCCCACGAAAGTTCGAAAAAGTTCGGCCGGCCATGTCGAGAACCCGTGGCGGGCTCCGTCCCCGGGGTGAGCGCGGCCACAATGGGTCGCACCAGCACCGAGGAGAACATCATGGCCAAGTACCTGCTGCTCAAGCACTACCGAGGCGCCCCGGCTCCGGTCAACAACGTGCCCATGGACCGATGGACGCCCGAGGAGATCTCGGCGCACGTGAAGTACATGCAGGACTTCGCAGACCGGCTGGAGAAGACCGGCGAGTTCGTCGACGGCCAGGCGCTCGCCCCCGAGGGGACGTTCGTCCGGTACGACGGCGAGGGGCGCCCGCCGGTGACCGACGGCCCGTTCGCCGAGACCAAGGACCTGATCGCCGGCTGGATGGTGATCGACGTCGACAGCTACGAGCGCGCCGTCGAGCTGGCCGGGGAACTGTCGGCCGCTCCCGGGGCGGGCGGGCGGCCGATCCACGAGTGGCTGGAGCTGCGTCCGTTCCTGGCCGCGCCGCCCACCGTCACCGAGTGACCTTCCCGGTGGACGAAGTCCTGCTCCGGAGCCTCGCGCCGAGAGTGCTCGGTATCCTCGTCCGCCGCGGAGCCGACTTCGCGGCGGCCGAGGATGCCGTGCAGGACGCCCTGGTCGAGGCGGTCCGCGTCTGGCCGGCCGATCCGCCGCGGGACCCGAAGGGCTGGCTGGTCACCGTGGCCTGGCGCCGGTTCCTCGACGGGGCCCGGGCGGACGCGGCCCGCCGCCGACGCGAGGACCGGGTCGAGGAGGAACCGGAGCCGGGGCCCGCGTCCGCGGTGGACGACACGCTCCAGCTCTACTTCCTGTGCGCGCACCCGTCGTTGACGCCGTCGTCGGCGGTCGCGCTCACGTTGCGCGCGGTGGGCGGGCTGACCACCCGCCAGATCGCCCAGGCCTACCTGGTGCCCGAGGCGACGATGGCCCAGCGCATCAGCCGGGCCAAGCGGACCGTCTCGGGGGTGCGGTTCGACCGGCCCGGCGATGTCGCCACCGTGCTGCGCGTCCTCTACCTGGTCTTCAACGAGGGCTACTCCGGGGACGTCGACCTCGCCGCCGAGGCCATCCGGCTGACCCGACAGCTCGCGGAGGCGATCGACCACCCCGAGGTGGCGGGGCTGCTCGCGCTGATGCTGCTCCACCATGCCCGGCGCGGGACCCGGACCGCGTCCGACGGGAGCCTGGTGCCGCTCGCCGAGCAGGACCGTGGCCGGTGGGACACCGGGTTGATCGCCGAGGGCGTCGGGATCCTGCAAGCGGCCCTGGGCCGCGACCGGCTGGGCGAGTTCCAGGCCCAGGCCGCCATCGCGGCCCTCCATGCCGACGCGCCCAGCGCGGAGGAGACCGACTGGGTGCAGATCGTCGAGTGGTACGACGAGCTCGCCCGTCTGACGGAGAGCCCGGTCGTCCGGCTCAACCGCGCGGTGGCCGTCGGTGAGGCCGACGGGCCGCGCGCCGGGCTGGCGGCGCTCGGGGAGCTGGACGGTTCGCTGCCCCGCCACACGGCGGTGGCGGCGTACCTCCACGAGCGCGACGGCGACTTGGAGACGGCGGCCCGGCTGTACGCCGAGGCGGCCCACCAGGCCCCCAACCTCGCCGAGCGCGACCACCTCGTGCGCCAGGCCGCCCGGCTCAACTCCCGTCGGTCCGACTGACGGACCGAACAGGTGGCGCGGCGTCACCACGGCCTGCCCGTCGCGGGGATGGGACCAAGGGACGGCACCGCCCGTACGGCGAGGCTCAGAGGCGGCCGGCGGCCTTGAGCGCGAGGTAGGTGTCGGCGAGGGCGGGGGCGAGCTGGGTGGGGGAGGCGTCGAGGACGGTGACGCCGTGGCGGGTGAGGAGGTCGGCGGTGGCGCGGCGGTCGGCGCGGGTCTGTTCGGCGGCGGCGGCGCCGTAGACGGCTTCCAGGGTGCCGCGGCCGGCGGCGAGGGCGTCCAGGTGGGGGTCGGCGACGGAGGCCAGGACGACCTCGTGGCGCTTGGTGAGCAGCGGCAGCAGCGGGCGCAGGCCGTCCTCGACCGGGGCCGTGTCGAGCCCGGTGAGCAGGACGATCAGCGAGCGGTGCGGTGCCATCTTGAGGGCGGTGGCGACCAGTGAGCGCATGTCGGTCTCGTGCAGGGCCGGTTGGAGGGAGGCCATCGCGTGGGTGAAGGCCGGCAGGATCTCGCTGGGCGAGCTGCCGGCGACCGCGACGCGCTTGCGGGCGTCGTGGGCGAGCAGGTCGACCCGGTCGCCGGCGCGGGTGGCGAGGGCGGTGAGCAGCAGGGCGGCGTCGAGGGCGGCGTCGAGGCGGGGTGCGTCGCCGACCCGGCCGGCGGAGGTGCGGCCCGTGTCGAGGAAGACGAGGATGTGCCGGTCGCGTTCGGGGCGCCAGGTGCGGACGGCGACGGTGTTGCGGCGGGCGCTGGCCCGCCAGTCGATGGAGCGGACGTCGTCGCCGGGCAGGTACTCGCGCAGGGAGTCGAACTCGGTGCCCTGGCCCCGGGTCAGGACCGAGGTGCGGCCGTCGAGTTCGCGCAGCCGCGCGAGCCGGGAGGGCAGGTGCTTGCGGCTGTTGAACGGGGGCAGGGCGCGGACCGTCCAGGGCAGGTGGTGCGAGCCCTGGCGGCCGGCCAGGCCGAGCGGCCCGAGCGAACGGACCGTCACCCGCCGGGCGTGGTGGTCGCCGCGGCGGGTCGGGGTGAGCACGGTGACGGCCCGCCGCCGCTCGCCGGCGGGGACGTGCAGGGTGTGCCGGGAGGCGGCCTCGGCGGTGCCCGGCCGCCAGGCGGACGGGGCCCAGGCGTCGCGGATCCGGGCCCGCAGGGGCCGCCCGGAGGGGTTGGTGACGGTCAGTTCGACGGAGGCGGGTTCGCCGAGCCGGACGGTGGTGTCGCCGCCCCGGCCGAGTTCCAGGCTGCGGACGGGGGCGGCGAGCACCAGGTCGATCACGGCGGCGAGCAGCACGGTGCCGGTGACGAGGCCGATCCCGGCCCAGGACGGCAGCAACAGGCCCACGACGAGCGTGCCGAGCGCGGCGAGCAGGGCGGTTCGCCCGGTGAGGGCCATGCGGTGCGCTCCTTCGGGAACGGGCGGTTCAGCGGGGGGCGGGCGTCTGGGTGAGGACGGCCTGGATGACGGAGTCGGCGGTGACGCCCTCCATCTCGGCCTCGGCGCGCAGCGCGACGCGGTGCCGCAGCGTGGGCAGGGCCAGGGCCTTGACGTCGTCGGGGGTGACGTAGTCGCGACCGGCGAGCCAGGCCCAGGCGCGGGAGGCGGCCAGCAGGGCGGTGGCACCGCGCGGGGAGACGCCGATGGACAGCGACGGGGACTGCCGGGTGGCCCGGCAGAGGTCGACGATGTACGCGAGGATCTCGGGGGAGACGGTCAGTTTGGCGATCTGCTCGCGGGCGGCGGCGAGGTGCGCGGGCCCGGCGACCGGGCGGACGCCGGCGGCGGCGAGGTCGCGGGGGTCGAAGCCGGCGGCGTGCCGGGACAGGACCTGGAACTCCTGGTCCCGGTCGGGCAGCGGCAGGACCAGCTTGAGCAGGAAGCGGTCCAGTTGGGCCTCGGGCAGCGGGTAGGTGCCCTCGTACTCGACCGGGTTCTGGGTCGCGGCGACCAGGAACGGGACGGGCAGCGCGCGCGGCACGCCGTCGACGGTGACCTGGTGCTCCTCCATGGCCTCCAGCAGGGCGGCCTGGGTCTTCGGCGGGGTGCGGTTGATCTCGTCGGCGAGCAGCAGGTTGGTGAAGACCGGGCCGGGCTGGAAGGAGAACTCGGCGGTGCGGGCGTCGTAGACGAGGGAGCCGGTGACGTCGCCGGGCATCAGGTCGGGAGTGAACTGGATGCGCTTGGTGTCCAGGTTGAGCGCGGTGGACAGGGTGCGGACCAGCAGGGTCTTGGCGACGCCGGGGACGCCCTCCAGCAGGACGTGGCCGCCGCAGAGCAGGGCGACGACGAGGCCGGTGACGGCGGCGTCCTGGCCGACCACGGCCTTGCCGATCTCGGCGCGCAGGGCGGTGAGCGCGGCGCGCGGGTCGGCGGCGGTGTCGGGGGTGCCCGGGGTGGCAGCCGCCGCGCCGGGGGTGCTGGACGGGGTGGCGGTGGCCTGTTCGGTCACGGGTTCCGTACCTGCCTTTCGAGGGCGTCGAGGTCGTCGGCGAGCCGCAGCAGTGCGGTGTCGTCGGTCGGGGGCGGGCCGAAGAGGAGGGCCCGGACGTCGCCGGCGGGCTGCTCGGGGAGGCGGTCGGCCACGGCCGCGCAGAGGGTGTCGGGGTCGGGCGCGCCGGCGTGGAGCGGGACGCCCAGGGCCGGGGCGAGGCGGTGCGCGGCGGCCCGGCGCAGGGCCTCGGCGGCGCGGCCGCGGGCCTTGGCCCGGCGGTAGAGCCGGGCGCGGCCCTCGGTGGTCTCGGCGGCGCGGACCACCACGGGCAGGTTCTCGCTGATCACGGGGCCGAGTCGGCGGCCGCGCCAGAGGGCGGTCAGGACGGCGGCGGCGGCGAGCTGGTAGCCGGCCCAGCGCCAGCCGTCCGGGATGTAGTCGCCGAAGGTCTTGTCCCGGGTGCCCTGGGCGAGCGGGGCGCTGTAGTCGGGCAGGTGCCAGGTGAGGCGGGGCTGGGAGCCGAGCAGGCCGAGGGCGAGCGCGGCGTTGCCGTCCTTGGCGAGCTGCTCGTTGTGCAGGAAGGTGCCGGTGCCGAGCACGATGACGTCGCCGCCGGCGGTCGGGGCGCTGACCAGCGGGTAGCCGTGGCCGCGCGGGTAGCAGCCGGCGCCGCGGCTGCCGCTGGTGTAGAGCATTCCGCCGATCTCGGCGCTGCCGGCCCGCACGGCCTCGGTGAGTGGGCACTGTGCGGCGGTGCTGCGGACGGAGGCGTAGGAGGGTCCGCCGTCCTCGTCGGAGGGGCGGATGCCGGGGGCCAGGGCGCTGAGTGCGGCCGGGCCGGGGGCGATGAGGACGAGCCGGCTGTGCCGGGCTGCGGCGATGGCGCGCAGTTCGGCGGGGCCGAGCAGGTCGGGCTCGGGCAGGACGAGGGTGTCGGCGCCGCCCGGGTGGCCGGTGAGGTCGGTGGTGAGGTCGGTCTTGAGGCCCTGGTGTTCGAGCAGCGCGAGGACGGCGTGGCTGCCGTCCTGGTCGTAGGAGCGCGGGTCGAGCGGCGGGTAACGGCGGTCCTGGCCGAGGGCGGCCACGGCGGTGGCGCCGATCAGCAGGATGGCGAGGACGAGCAGGTACCAGCGGGCCCGGCGCCAGAGGCCGCGGCTGGTGGGGGCGAGGCTGGTCGTGGCCGTCCCATCGGGGACAGGGGTGGCGGGCGGCTGCGGCGCGGGCGGCGCGGGGGTGGTGCTGGTCATGCCGCTCCTCCCAGGGCCGGGCGGGCGCGTTCCAGGGTCCGGTCGAGCTCGCGCAGCAGCTGGTACGCGGCCTGGTCGGCGGTGCGCTCGCCGTAGGCGATGTCGTCGAAGGTGCGGGCGGCGGCGGCCAGGGCGGCGGCGTGGTCGGGCAGTGCCCGGCCGGCCTCGGTGGCGGCCTCGTCGGCGGTGCGGCCGGGGCGGACGTCGAGCAGGGTGCGTTCCTCCAGGGCCCGGACCAGGGCTCGCATCTGCGCGCGGACGGCCTCGTTCCAGTGCCCGGCGGCGGCGTGCCGTTCGGCGTCGGCCCGGTACTGGCCGGCGCCGCGCGGTCCTTCGACGCCGTAGACGTCGAGGACGGTGCGGGCCGCGCGCCGCGGCGCGCCGAGGCGCCACCAGAGGGCGGCGCCGATCAGCACGGCGACGATCAGGAAGAGCACCAGACCGGTGGTGCCGCTGGTGCCGCTGCCGGAGATGCTGTCGAGCGCGTCGGTGATGTGGTCGTTGAGCCAGGTCATGACCCGTTCCAGGACGCTCGGGTCGTGCTTGTGGTACTCGGCGTTGAGCAGCTCGTCGCGGGCGGCGTCGCGGGCCGGGTCACGCGGGACGGTGACCGGGGCGCCGCCCGCGACGAGGAGCCTGTCCCCCCAGGTAGGCATCCGGGTCAGCGCCTCGCGGGGGGTCGGCCGGCCTGGTCGCCCCAGCCGGTGGCGCCGGGCTCGGCGAGGCCGGCGGCGCGGGCGAGTTCGATGTCCAGGGCCTCGCGGCGGATCCGCTGGTCCACGTAGACGAGGACGCCGAGGGCGGCCCGGAAGGGGATGGTGAGGGTGGCGGCGATGATGCCGGCGATCGCGGTGGTGATCAGCATCGCGGTGGGCTCGTGGGCCGCGCTGAGGTCGACCTGGCGGTCGAGGTCGCTGAAGCCGAGGACGAGTCCGGCGAAGCGGAACGGGATCGCGATGACCATGGCGACGATGAGGGTCAGCACCTCGCCGAGCAGCGAGATGCCGAAGATGCGCCACCAGGAGCCGTGGGTCAGGCGCCGGGAGCGGGACAGCGCGGTCCGCACGCCCTGCTTCTCCAGCATCAGGGCGGGGGCGGCCAGGCTGAACCGGATCCACAACCAGAACCCGACCGGGATGGTCAGGATGCCGACGAGGAAGAGCAGGGCCTCCGTCTCGGGGGTGCCCGCCGAGCCGGAGGCGTAGAAGTACCAGGGGCTGAAGCCGAGCAGCACCACGCCGCCGGACATCAGGCCGGTGAGCAGGGTCAGCCCGAGCAGCTGCGGCAGCCGGCGGCGGGCGTCGCGCCAGGCGTCCCCGGCGTTCGCGGACTGCCCGAGGACGGCGCGGCTGACGACCATGGTGAGCAGCGCGGTCGCGAGCACACCGAGCAGCACCGTCAGCGGCATCGAGGCCAGCATGGTCGTCACCTGGGTGGCGGGGCCGGTCTTGCCCTTGACCAGCAGCTCGGCGGCGACGTTGCCGGCCTGCTCGACGACGGCGATGCCGAGGGAGAGGGCGAGGGCCGTCCGCCAGTGCTTGCGGATGGTGGCGACGGAGCCGTCGAGGAGTTCGCCAAGTCCGAGCGGGCGCAGCGGGATGACGCCGGGCTTGGGGCTCTGCGGAGCGCCCCAGCCGTAGGGGTGGTGGCCGCCCGGTGCGGGCCGGCTCCAGCCGGGCCGGGCCTGCTGGCCGTTCCAGTCGGGGGCGGGGGCGCCCTGCGGTGGTGCCGACGGCCCGGGCACGGCGGCGGGCGCGTCGGCCGGGGGCCGGGCGTCGTCGCGGGGCGGCTCGGGCGAGCCGGGCGAGGCCCACCCCGGAGTGTCGGTCATCACTGCTCCTCGGAGGGGCGTCACGGGCGCGGTTCCGGGCGGATCTTTCGCCCGCGCGCAGCGCCCATCGTGCCATGGGGCCCGGGGAGGCCCCGTGGGTATCCGGCCGCTGATCGGAAACGGGGGCCTTCCGGTGGTCGGGCGGCGGGCCGCGGACCGTTCGGAGACGTTCCTGCCGGGCACATTCGACCGGTATGGCCGGAATTAACCGGTGGGGAGAGTTGGCCGTTGTGGAGCATTGGCACTGCTGTGCGGCAGGTCACAATCCGGTAATGAGAGGATGGACGCATGAAGGGACGCGTCCTCGTCGTTGATGACGACTCCGCACTGGCCGAGATGCTCGGTATCGTGCTGCGTGGTGAGGGTTTTGAGCCGTTTTTCGTCGCGGATGGGGACAGGGCGCTAGCCGCGTTCCGGGAGACCAAGCCCGACCTGGTCCTGCTCGACCTGATGCTGCCCGGTCGGGACGGTATCGACGTCTGCCGGCAGATCCGGGCGGAGTCCGGCATTCCGATCGTCATGCTGACCGCGAAGACCGACACGGTCGACGTCGTGGTGGGCCTGGAGTCGGGTGCCGACGACTACGTCACCAAGCCGTTCAAGCCCAAGGAGCTGGTGGCCCGGGTGCGTGCCCGGCTGCGCCGTGCCGAGGAGCCGACGCCCGAGCAGCTGACCATCGGCGACCTGGTGATCGACGTGGCCGGCCACTCGGTGAAGCGGGACGGCCGGGGCATCCCGCTGACCCCGCTGGAGTTCGACCTGCTGGTCGCGCTGGCCCGCAAGCCCTGGCAGGTGTTCACCCGCGAGGTGCTGCTGGAGCAGGTCTGGGGCTACCGGCACGCGGCGGACACCCGCCTGGTCAACGTCCACGTGCAGCGCCTGCGGTCCAAGATCGAGAAGGACCCGGAGCGCCCCGAGATCGTGGTGACCGTCCGTGGCGTCGGCTACAAGGCCGGACCCAGCTGACGTGACGCACCTGGCTGACGAAGCCCCGTCGGGTTCCGCGACCGACGGGGCCGACGCGGTTCGCGGGTCCGTGCTGAGTTCGACCACCCGCCGCCGGCGCCGGGCGGCCGCGTACGCGCTGCTGACCCGTCAGCTGCGCCGGCCCGCGCGCCGGGTGACGGCGCTGTACCGCCGGTCGATCCAGCTGCGCGTGGTGGCGGTCTCGCTGCTCGCCTCCATCGCGGTCGTCCTGGTGCTCGGCGTGGTCGTGATGGCGCAGGTGCGCACCGGCCTGCTCGGCACCAAGATGGCGGCCGCCCGCGAGCAGGCCAGGATCGGGTTCCAGGCGGAACTGAAGAAGATCGACGAGGCGAAGGACCAGCGGCTGCGGGTCGGCGCCACGCCCGACCCCACCATCGAGGAGACCGGCACCTGGCTGCTGCGCCAGGTCAACGACCTGGCCGCGAGCGGGCAGACCGTCTACTCGGTGATCGCGATGGCCGCCGGCACGGACGCCATCGTCCCGGAGAACGGCTTCGCGCCGCGCTTCTCGGGCGACATCCTGCCCAGCAGCGTCCCCGACACCCTGCGGGACAGGGTCCACTCCGAGCCCGGCCAGATGTTCGACCAGCCGGCCCGGATCCACCGGGCGGACGAGCGGACCGAGCCCGGGCTGGCCCTCGGCATGCAGTTCACCGGCCCGGCCGGCAACAGCTACCAGATGTTCTACGTGTTCTCCTTCGGCCAGGAGACCGACACCCTCGACCTGATCACCGGCACCCTGGCGACCGCCGGCGTGTTCGTGGTGATCCTGATGGGCGGCATCGCCTGGGTCGTGGTGCGCCAGGTGGTCACCCCGGTCCGGATGGCCGCCGGCATCTCCGAGCGGCTCGCCGACGGGCACCTGGAAGAGCGGATGAAGGTCACCGGTACGGACGACATCGCCCGCCTCGGCGAGTCGTTCAACCGGATGGCCAACGCCCTCCAGGCCCAGATCCGCCAGCTGGAGGAGCTGTCCCGGGTGCAGCGGCGCTTCGTCTCCGACGTCTCGCACGAGCTGCGCACCCCGCTGACCACGGTCCGGATGGCCGCGGACCTCATCTACGACAGCCGCGAGGACCTGGACCCGATGGCGGCCCGCTCGGCGGAGCTGTTGCAGGGCCAGCTGGACCGCTTCGAGTCGCTGCTCGCCGACCTGCTGGAGATCAGCCGCTTCGACGCCGGCGCCGCGATCCTGGACGGCGAGCCGGTCGACCTGCGCGACATCGTCGCCCGGGTGGTGGAGGCCGCCGACCCGCTGGCCCAGGCCAAGGGCAGTGCGGTGGTGATCCGCGGCGACGGCGAGCCGGTCGTCGCCGAGGTGGACTCCCGCCGGATCGAGCGCATCCTGCGCAACCTGGTGGTCAACGCCCTGGAGCACGGCGAGGGACGCGACGTGGTGGTCCGGCTGGGCTCGGCCGACGGCGCGGTCGCGGTCGGCGTGCGCGACTACGGCATCGGCCTCAAGCCGGGCGAGGCGTCCCGGGTGTTCCACCGCTTCTGGCGGGCCGACCCGTCCCGGGTGCGGACCACCGGCGGCACCGGCCTCGGCCTGTCCATCGCCGTCGAGGACGCGCACCTGCACGGCGGCTGGCTGCAGGCCTGGGGCGAGCCCGGCGGCGGCTCGCACTTCCGGCTCACCCTGCCGCGCACCCGGGGCGGCGAGATCAGCCGGGCGCCGTTCCGGCTGGAGCCGGAGGACTCCCGCAACAACCGGGGCCTGGGCACCTACGGCGTGCCGTACCGGCGGGCGATCAGCCCGCCCGGCGCGACCGCGATGACCGCGGCCGAGGAGCAGGCGGAGACGCCGGAGGGGCCCGTCAACGGTTTCGGCAGCGGGCTCGGCGGGGTGCTGAACATCGGCCCCGACCTGGGCAAGCGCCGACTGCCCGAAGGGCCGCGCGCGGACCCCTCGGACGTTCGGACGGCGGGGACCGGGTACGGTGCCACCGGCGCCCAGGTGATGGTGGACCCGACGCCCGGACGGCCGTCGGTGGCACAGCGGACGGCGGAGCCGGACGTGACGGGCGGGACGGACCTGGAGGGGTCGCAGCGTGCGAAGGACGAGCAGCAGGACTGAGCCGCGGTTCACGGCGGTGGCCGGCGTGGTGCTCGGCGCCCTGGTGGTGAGCGGCTGCGCGGCCATGCCGGATTCCGGCGGCATCTCCCGGGTGGAGCTGTCGCAGGGTGCGGCCGACAAGAACCTGCAGGCCAAGGTGTACCCGGTGGCGCCGGCCAAGGGCGCCAAGCCGCGTGCCCTGCTGACCGGGTTCCTGGACGCGGTGACCGCCGACGAGGGGTACGAGACCGCGCGTCAGTACCTCACCGAGAACGCCTCCGCGCACTGGAACCCGGACGCCGGCATCCAGGTGCTCTCCGCCGCCACCCCGAACCTCCCGGCCGGCCAGGAGATCGCCGACACCGACACCAGCGTCTCCGCGACGGTGACCGGGTCGCTGATCGCCAGGATCGACGAGAAGCACTCGTACCTGGCCGAGGGGCAGCGGGACGTCTCGGCGGACTTCACCCTCGTCCGGGAGAAGGACGGCGAGTGGCGGATCGACCGGCTGCCGGCCGGAGTGATCATGAACGAGACCAACTTCAACAACAGCTACCGCCAGGTCGACCGGTACTTCTACACCACGCCGGACCCGTCCTCGACCGTCACCGGGAGCGCCGGCCAGCAGGTCCTGATCCCCGACCCGATCTACCTGCGGCGCCGGACAGACCCGCTGACCGCCGCGGCCAAGGCCCTGGTCGCCGGGCCCTCGACCTGGCTCGCGCCGGTCGCCCGGACGTCCTTCCCGAGCGGCGTCAGCGTCGAGCGGGTGAGCGTCGACGACGGCCGGATCGCCCACGTGCAGCTCGGCGGGGCGGACGTCAGCGAACCGGTGTCCTGCCGGCGGATGGCGACCCAGCTCTTCTACACCCTCGCCGACCAGGGCAAGGGGCAGGTCGAACGGCTGGAGCTCAAGGGCCAGCGGGGCAACTGCTTCGCCAGCCGCAACGACCTGCCGGCCACCGGCCCCGGCGCCCTGGCCGGGCCGCTGCCCGCGCAGCAGTACTACCAGCGCGCCGACAACGGCCTCCTGATGGTCACCGACGAGCAGCGCAACGGCGAGCCCGTGCGCGGCGTCCTCGGCAAGCCGCAGCCGGCCGGCAAGGCGCCGCTCGGCGCCATGGCCGTCAACCGGGACGGCTCCCGGGCCGCCGCGATCAGCGGGGACGGCCACCAGCTCTACTCGGTGCCGCTGGCGGACAGCGCGGTGGCGCTGCCCGACCCGGTGCTCACCTCGCCGGTGAAGACCGCCGACAAGGAGGACGGCCTCGCCTCGCCCAGCTGGGACGGCCGCGGCGACCTCTGGGTGGTGGACCGCAACCCGCAGGGCCCGCGGGTGGTGATGGTCCGCGGCAACCGGACGTACCCCGTCGCGGTCGAGGGGCTGGACGGGCAGACCGTGCAGGCCCTGAAGATCTCCTCGGACGGCGCCCGGGCCGCCCTGGTGGTCAAGACCGCGGGCGTGCCCAGCCGCTCGCTGTACTTCGGCCTGGTGGTGCACGGCGGCACCCCGGAGGCGCCGACCGCGCGGATCACCGGCCTGCGCCGGGCGGCCCCCTCGCTCACCGACGTCGCCTCGGTCTCCTGGGCGGAGGCCGACCAGCTGCTGGTGCTCGGCAAGGAGGCCGACCGGATCAAGCAGCTGTACTACATCGGCACCGACGGCACGCAGAGCGCCGACACCACGCTGCAGGCCGAGAACATGCTCACCGTCTCGGCCTCCGAGTCCCGGGGCAACGTCCTGGCCCAGGCGCCGTCGGTGCTCGCGGCGGCCGGAGGCGCGATCTACCGGCTGATCGGCAGTCAGTGGCGCGAGGTCCAGTTGGCCGACAAGGCCGGGTCCTTCTTCTACGCGGGCTAGGAACCCGCCGGTCACGGCCTGACGTCACGATCCCTGATGCCCCGTCGGGCCGTTCGGCGCCTCAGCCGGGTCGGTGGGCGGTCGCGGCGACCGCGGCGCCCGCCCGGGCGGGCAGTCCGGCGTCCGCCAGTGCCCGGGCCGCCTCGGCGAGGCTGGCACCGGTGGTCACCAGGTCGTCCACCAGGACCGGTTGACGGCCCAGCAGGTCGCGCCGGGCGCGCGGCAGCACGGTGAGCGCGCCGTGCAGGTTGCGGTGGCGCTCGGCCGCGCTCAGCCCGGCCTGGTCGGCGACCGGGCGGGCGTGCCGCAGCAGCGGCTCGGCCCGGGCGTCCAGGCCGCACCGGCGCAGCGAGCGGGCGGCGGCCCCGGCCAGCCGCAGCGTCGGGTCGTGGCCGCGGGCGCGGACGGCGGAGCGGGCCGAGGGCATCGGGACCAGCAGCAGCGGCGCGGTCCCGGCGCGCGGCCCCAGGGCGGAGCGGACGGCCCGGCCGAGCGCCTCGCCGAGCGGGCCCGCCAACCGCAGCGCGCCGCGCTCCTTGTGGGCGAGCAGCAACTGCCGGACGGGGTCGGCGTACGGGGCGGCGGCGTGCGCCCAGGGCAGCAGCGTGGGGCCGGGCCGGGTGGAGCCCAGCGCGTGCCGGCAGGCCGGGCAGAGCTGGGTGCGTTCGGCACCGCAGCCGGCGCAGCGGGCCGGCACCAGGACGTCCAGCAGTCCGGCCAGTGCGTGGCCGAACGGCCCTTGGGCGGACGGCGGACGGGTGGGGGCGGAGGGTGGTGGCACGGCTGCTCCTGGCGACGGCAGGCACGGAGAGTGAGCAAAGGATGCGCCGTACGGGGGGTGTTGTCCAGGTATTTACCCGTGCTTCACTCGCAAGAGGGTAGACAGGGTCCAACAGCTTGACCGCCCGCCCGCAGTATCGGGTCATACCCGGCTCCGCGCCTGGGGAGGCGAAAACCCCGTGTGAGGTGTTCGATAAAGCTCCAAGGGGTTTCAACCGTCCCTGGTGGGGAGGAAGTGAGGTGAGGGCCAGTCGTTTCCCGCCGCTGGCGGCGGGGGCGGGGGGCCGGCAGTGGATGGGCTGGTCCAGCTGGGTCTCAGTCCGGTCCGGTAGCACCCGGATCGGCGTCAGCACGAGGGATCGGAGTTCTGCGTGGACATCGTCGTCAAGGGCCGCAAGACCGAGGTGCCCAAGAGGTTCCGCGAGCACGTGGCCGAGAAGCTGGAGAAGGTCCAGAAGTTCGACGGCAAGGTGATCAGCCTCGACGTCGAGGTGTCCAAGGAGCACAACCCGCGGCAGGCCGACCGGTCCGAGCGGGTGGAGATCACTCTCCGTACCCGTGGGCCGGTGATCCGGGCCGAAGCCGCCGCCGCCGACCCGTACGCGGCGCTCGACCTGGCCTCGGCGAAGCTCGACGCCCAGCTGCGCAAGTCCGCGGACCGGCGCCGAGTGCACAAGGGCGGCAACGGCCGCACCCCCATCAGCGTCGCCGAGGCGACCGCGGCGCTGGCCGCGCTGCCGGACACGGCGGCGCCGGAGGGCGAGACCAACGGGGCCGTCCGCAAGACCATGATGGGATCCCTGGAAGTGGAGGGCGAAGGCCCGCTGGTGGTCCGGGAGAAGACCCACCCGGCCGCCCCCATGGCGCTGGACCAGGCGCTGTACGAGATGGAACTGGTCGGCCACGACTTCTACCTCTTCGTGGAGAAGGACAGCGGCCTGCCGAGCGTCGTCTACCGCCGTCGCGGCTACCACTACGGCGTCATCCACCTGGAGACCGACGGGTCGGCCGGCTCGGGCAGTGGTGCGGGCGGGGCGATCGGCGAAAGCGACGACGAGGACTGACCGTCCGAAGACAATCCTGGAGGGGTGACCCCGGCGGCCGAGTCCGCCGGGGTCACCGGCGTTTCGGGGCAGGGCGGGTGGAGCGGGAGTCGAGGGCGGGCCCGGGAGGTCACCCGATGCGGAACGGTGGCGTCGGAGGGTGACCGCAACGGCCGCGCGGCGTGGAATGATTGGCGCACGACGACCCGCGAAGGGGGAGGAGCGGATGGGGGATCACTTCGGGCTGGGGCCCGCTACGGGGCCGGTCACCGGACTGTCACCGGGACCGGAGGAGGAACCCGCGTACGCGCCGCACCGGGGTGAGCCGATCCGCGTGCTGGTGGTGGACGACCACGCGCTGTTCCGCCGGGGACTGGAGATCGTGCTCGCGGAGGAGCCGGACATCAAGGTCGTCGGCGAGGCCGGCGACGGCGCCGAGGCCGTGCTGAAGGCTGCCGACCTGCTGCCGGACATCATCCTGATGGACGTCCGGATGCCGCGCCGCAGCGGGATCGAGGCCTGCACCGCGATCAAGGACGTGGCACCCAGCACCAAGATCATCATGTTGACGATAAGCGACGAGGAGGCCGACCTCTACGAGGCGATCAAGGCGGGCGCCACCGGCTACCTGCTGAAGGAGATCTCCACCGACGAGGTCGCCACCGCGATCCGCGCGGTCGCCGACGGGCAGTCCCAGATCAGCCCGTCGATGGCGTCCAAGCTGCTCACCGAGTTCAAGTCGATGATCCAGCGCCGCTCCGACGACCGGGACCTGGTGCCCGCACCCCGGCTCACCGACCGGGAGTTGGAGGTGCTCAAGCTGGTGGCGACCGGGATGAACAACCGGGAGATCGCCAAGGAGCTGTTCATCAGCGAGAACACCGTGAAGAACCACGTGCGCAACATCCTGGAGAAGCTCCAACTGCACTCCAGGATGGAGGCCGTGGTGTACGCGATGCGCGAGAAGATCCTCGAAATAGGGTGACCCGGCTGCGCCTTGTGCCCTAGCTCGCGAGGAGTTTTTCGAGGGCCGGGCGCAGCCGTTCGTCCGGCAGGGCCTCGACCCGGACGCCGTCGCAGCCCACCCAGGCGGCCGCCTCGCGCAGGGCCGCCGCCAGCGCCTCGACGTGCCGGGCGCCGTGCCCTCGCCCGCCGTCCAGCGAGACCTGACGGGCCACCAGGGTGCGCCCCTCCCGGGCCGGGTCGACCCGGCCCACCAGCCGGCCGCCGGCCAGCAGCGGCATCGCGAAGTAGCCGTGCACCCGCTTGTGCTTGGGCGTGTAGGCCTCCAGCCGGTGCGTCATGCCGAAGATCCGCTCGGTGCGCGCGCGGTCCCAGATCAGCGAGTCGAACGGCGAGAGCAGCGTGGTGCAGTGGCGCCCGCGCGGGGCGGTGGCCAGTGCGGCCGGGTCGGCCCAGGCCGCCGCCGCGGCACCGCCCGGGCCCCAGCCGGCCACCTCGACCGGGACGAGCCCGCAGTCCGCGAGGACCGGGTCCAGCTCCTCGGCGCGCAGCCGGTGGTAGTCCGACAGGTCGGCCCGGGTGGCCACGCCGAGCGCGGCCCCGGCCTGGGCGACCAGGGTGCGCACGCACTCCCGGTCGGTGCGGTCCTGCCCGAACAGCGCCTCGGGGATGGCCTGTTCGGCCAGCGCGTAGACGCGCTTCCAGCTCCGGCGCTCGGTGCAGACCACGTCGCCGAAGGCCAGCGCCCGCTCCACCGCGATCTTGGTGTCCGACCAGTCCCACCACTCGGCGGTCTTCTTGGCGCCGCCCAGCTCCGTGGAGGTCAACGGGCCCTCGGCGCGCAGCTTGTCGAGTACGTGCCGGTACGTCTCGGGCGTCACCTGGTGGCCCCAGAGGTGGCCGCGCTCGCGGTAGCGGCGGCGCCGGAACGCGAACAGCGGCCACTCCTCGACCGGCAGGACGCAGGCCGCGTGCGACCAGTACTCGAAGCTCGTGCCCGCGCCCCAGTACGCCGCCTCGACGGCCGGACGGCCGACCGCGCCGAGTCGGGCGTACGGCACCAGTTCGTGCGAGCGGGCCAGCACCGAGATGGTGTCCAGCTGGACGGCGCCCAGGTGCCGCAGCACCCCGCGCACCCCGGCCCGGCGGTCCGGCGCGCCGAGCAGGCCCTGGGCGCGAAGGGCGATCCGGCGGGCTTCGTCGGCGCTCAGGACGGTGGCGGGCGGCGGGCCGGCGGGGGAGCCGGCGGCAGACAGGGCGGTCATGTCGGCGAGGGTAGTCCGGGGTACCGACAGCGGGTCGGGGTGCGCCGGGGCAGCGGTCAGGGCCGGAGGTCCGGGAGGTCCGGGAGGTCCGAGGCGAGCAGCGAGGCGATCCAGGCGTCGTGGAAGGTGCCGCGCTGCTCGGCGTACGAGCGCAGGGTGCCCTCGAAGCGGTAGCCGACCTTCTCGGCCACCGCGCGGGAGCCCTCGTTGCCCACGTAGGCCTGCCACTCCAGGCGGCGCAGGCCGAGCTCGACCAGGCCGTGGCGGGCGACCGCGCGGGCGGCCTCGACCGTGTAGCCGCGGCCGCGGAACTCCTTCGTCGCCCACCAGCCGACCTCGGCGGAGCCCGGGTCGCCGGGGCGCAGCACGAGGCCCTGGGTGCCGACCAGGGCGTCGGAGCCGCGCTCGAACACGCACCAGATCCGGTTCTCGCCGGTGCGCCAGCCCTGCGCGGCGAGGTCGCGGACGAAGTACTCGGCGTCCTCGCGCCGGTACGGGCTCGGGACGACCGTCCAGCGCTGGATCTCGGCGTCCTGGCAGGCGGCGAAGACGGCGTCGATGTCCGACTCCCGCGGGGCCCGCAGGACGAGGCGGTCCGTGGTGAGGGTGACGGTGCGGGGCTCTTCCATGGGCGGATTATTCCGTGGAAAGAGGAATTCGGGCATCCGAATATCGGGCCGACCCCTCGATCCGCTGACCGGTTTGTCCCGGTGGGCGGTGCTATCGGATCAAGTGCTCGCGCGGGTGACACGGGAATACCGTGCTGACGCACCTCCCGGGGCATTGGACTCCTCGCATACGATGGCCCGTGCGGTGGGGTGAACCCGCCGTGCAGTCGTCCAGTGCCAATACAGGCAAGGAGCCCGCCCAAGTGTCCGTCTTCGACAAGATCCTGCGCGCCGGCGAAGGCAAGATCCTTCGCAAGCTGCAGCGGATTGCTGCCCAGGTCAACTCCATCGAAGAGGACTTCGTCAACCTCACCGACGCCGAGCTGCGCGCGCTGACCGACGAGTACAAGCAGCGGCTCGCGGACGGCGAGACCCTGGACGACATCCTCCCCGAGGCGTTCGCCACGGTGCGCGAGGCCGCCAAGCGGGTGCTCGGCCAGCGGCACTACGACGTTCAGCTCATGGGTGGCGCGGCCCTGCACCACGGGTACGTCGCGGAGATGCGCACCGGTGAGGGCAAGACCCTCGTCGGCACCCTGCCCGCGTACCTGAACGCGCTCACCGGCAAGGGCGTCCACCTGATCACCGTCAACGACTACCTCGCCGAGCGCGACTCGGAGTGGATGGGCCGGGTGCACCGCTTCCTCGGCCTCGAAGTCGGCGTGATCCTCGGCAACATGACGCCCGCCGAGCGCAAGCACCAGTACTCGATGGACATCACGTACGGCACGAACAACGAGTTCGGCTTCGACTACCTGCGTGACAACATGGCCTGGTCGAAGGACGAACTCGTCCAGCGCGGCCACAACTTCGCGGTCGTCGACGAGGTCGACTCGATCCTCATCGACGAGGCCCGCACCCCGCTGATCATCTCCGGCCCGGCCGACCAGGCGACCAAGTGGTACGCCGACTTCGCCAAGCTGGTGCTGCGCCTGAAGATCGACCGCGACTACGAGGTCGACGAGAAGAAGCGCACCGTCGGCATCCTGGAGGAGGGCGTCACCCGGGTCGAGGACTACCTTGGCATCGACAACCTCTACGAGTCGGTGAACACCCCGCTGGTCGGCTTCCTGAACAACGCCATCAAGGCGAAGGAGCTGTACCGGGCGGACAAGGACTACGTCGTCATGAACGGCGAGGTCATGATCGTCGACGAGCACACCGGCCGCATCCTGGCCGGCCGCCGCTACAACGAGGGCATGCACCAGGCGATCGAGGCGAAGGAGGGGGTGGAGGTCCAGAACGAGAACCAGACGCTGGCCACCATCACCCTGCAGAACTTCTTCCGCCTGTACGACAAGCTCGCCGGCATGACCGGTACCGGCACCACCGAGGCCGCCGAGTTCCACCAGATCTACAAGCTCGGCGTGGTGCCGATCCCGACCAACAAGAACCCGCTGCGCATCGACCAGCCCGACCTGATCTACAAGTCGGAGCCGGCCAAGTTCGCCGCCGTGGTCGAGGACATCGCCGAGAAGCACGAGAAGGGCCAGCCGGTGCTGGTCGGCACCGTGTCGGTGGAGAAGTCCGAGTACCTGTCGCAGGAGCTGCGCAAGCGCGGCATCCCGCACGAGGTGCTGAACGCCAAGCACCACGAGCGCGAGGCGCAGATCGTCGCGCAGGCGGGCCGCAAGGGCGCCGTGACCGTCGCCACCAACATGGCCGGCCGCGGTACCGACATCATGCTCGGCGGAAACTCCGACCACCTCGCGGCGGCCGAGCTGGCGCAGCGCGGGCTCACCCCGACCGAGACCCCGGAGGAGTACGAGGCCGCGTTCCCCGCCGCCCTGGAGAAGGCCAAGGCCTCGGTCAAGGCGGAGCAGGACGAGGTCAAGGAGGCCGGCGGCCTCTACGTGCTGGGCACCGAGCGGCACGAGTCCCGCCGGATCGACAACCAGCTGCGCGGCCGCTCCGGCCGTCAGGGCGACCCGGGCGAGTCCCGCTTCTACCTGTCGCTGGGCGACGACCTGATGCGCCTGTTCAAGGCCGGCATGGTCGAGCGCGTGCTGTCGATGGCCAACGTGCCCGAGGACGTGCCGATCGAGTCCAAGATGGTCACCCGGGCGATCGCCTCCGCGCAGACCCAGGTCGAGCAGCAGAACTTCGAGATCCGCAAGAACGTCCTCAAGTACGACGAGGTGCTGAACCGCCAGCGCGAGGTCATCTACGGCGAGCGCCGCCGCGTGCTGGAGGGCGAGGACCTGCAGGAGCAGGTCGGCCACTTCATGGACGACACCGTCGAGGCCTACGTCAAGGCGGCCACCGGCGAGGGCTTCGAGGACGACTGGGACCTGGAGAAGCTCTGGACCGCGCTCAAGCAGCTCTACCCGGTCACCCTGGACCTGGAGGAGCTGGAGGAGGAGGCCGGCGGCCCCGCCGCGATGACCTCCGAGTTCCTGGTCAAGGTCGTCCAGGAGGACATCCAGGCGCAGTACGGCGCCCGCGAGGACCAGCTCGGCGCCGAGATCATGCGTGAGCTGGAGCGCCGGGTCGTGCTGTCGGTGCTGGACCGCCGCTGGCGCGAGCACCTCTACGAGATGGACTACCTCCAGGAGGGCATCGGCCTGCGGGCCATGGCGCAGCGCGACCCGCTGATCGAGTACCAGCGCGAGGGCTTCGACATGTTCACCGCGATGATGGAGGGCATCAAGGAGGAGTCCGTCGGCTACCTGTTCAACCTGGAGGTCCAGGTCGAGCAGCAGGTCGAGGAGGTCCCGGTCGCTGACGCCGAGGTGCTGCTCGACAAGCTGGAGAAGGACGCCGCCCGCCCGGAGATCAAGGCCAAGGGCCTGGAGGCCCCGAAGCCGCAGCGGCTGCACTACACGGCCCCCTCGGACGAGGTCGGCGGCGGTGTCATCGAGGGCGACTTCGAGGACCTCGCGCCGGAGGACGAGGGCGACGGGCTGACCCGCGCCGAGCGCCGCAAGGCCGCGAAGTCGGCCAAGGGCCGCCGCCGCAAGGGCTGAGCAGGCCGCAGGACGCCGCACAGGGCGCCGCTCCCGGACGGGGGCGGCGCCCTGTGCCGTTCCCGTCCTTCCCGTCCGCCACGCGGCCGTGGGGGCCGCTGTGGCCGCCCTGGCCGCTGCGACGGCCGTGGTCGTGACGGCCGTGGTCATCGGGCCTCCACGGCGGTGCACTGCCACTGCCCGGCCTGGCCGCGCTGCTCCAGCCGGAAGGCCACCATGTGGTGTCGGCGGCCGAGGTCGACCCGGACGCAGGCCTCGACCGCGTCGGGCGAGGGCGACCGGTCGTGCACCGGGCCCAGCCGGGGCCGGTCGGCGGCGCCGCCGCGGCGCAGCGCGCCGGCCCGGACCAGGGAGGCGAGCTGCCCGTAGCCGTCCAGGCTGGTGTGCCGCATCAGCTGGCCGGAGGGCCGGGCGCCGGTGAGCACCTCGACCAGCTGGTGGGCGAAGCGGGAGGCCAGTGCCCGGGGGTCGTGGCCGGCCGGGCCGGTGCAGGCGGCGCGGGGGTGGCGCGGGCGGCGCCCGGCCGGGTCGTGGGCGGCGGTCGTGCGCGGCCGGCGGTGCGGGCGGGCGGTGAGCGGTGCGGTCACGGCGGGCTCCTCGACACGGTGGTGCGGGTGCGGACGGGTCCTTGCTAGCGGTGAGCCGCGTCGGGCGGCAAGGGCTTTTGCCGCCGCTCCCGGAGTGACCGGCAAGTTCACCTATCCGAGTGAATCGGGCAGTGCGGTGACGGGCCCGGCGCGCGGTCGTGCGGTGCCCGATTGACGTGCGTGGGCGGGCCGTACGGTCCGAAAGGGGACGGTTCGATGCGCCGGACCGGGTGGCCCGAATCGCCTCCCCCGTTGCGGTGCCCGGCCGTCGGCGCGCACCATCGGAGCCTGATCGGGAACCGCGCGGAGCGGGACGGGCCGAGCGGCCACGACCGCACCCACGACGAGGGGCGGTCGCGATGACGACACGGGTAGCGGCGGTTCCGGCCCCGGCGGCCGCGGGCACCGCCCCGCCGACCGGGGACGGACCCCGGCGCGGCCTGGTGCTGGGCGGCGGCGGGATGCTCGGCGCGGCCTGGACGGTCGGCGCGCTCTGCGCCGTCGAGGAGGCCACCGGCTGGCGGCCGGGCCGCGCGGACGTGCTGCTCGGCACCTCGGCGGGCTCGATCCTCGGCGCGATGCTGGCCGGCGGGGTCCGCACCGAGCAACTGCGTGACCACCAGCGCGGCCTGCCGATCACCGACGGCCCGCTGGCCGGGGTGGACTTCGACTACGACACGGCCGCCGGCGGCGCGTTGCCGCCCCGCCCCGGGGCGGGCATCGGCTCGCCCGGCCTGCTGCGGGACGCCGTCCGGCACCCGCGCGAGTATCCGCTGCTGACCATGGTGTCGGCGATGGCGCCGCCCGGCCGCGGTTCGCTGGCCCCGGTCGGCGAGCTGGTGCGCGGCCTGCTCGGCCCGGGCGGCTGGCCGCCGCCGGGCGCCGACGGCGAGGCCGACGCCGATGCCGGGGCGGGGGCGCTGCGGGTGGCGGCCGTGGACTACCGCAGCGGCCGCCGGGTGGTCTTCGGGGACCCGGACGCCCCGGCGGTCGCGGTCGCCGACGCGGTGATGGCCTCCTGCTCGATCCCCGGCTGGTTCGCGCCGGTGCAACTGAACGGCTCGGCGTACGTGGACGGCGGCTGCTGGTCCGCCACCAACGCCGACCTGCTGCTCGGCCGCGGCCTGGACGAGGTGTACGTGCTCGCCCCGATGGCCCTGCGGCTGAGCCCCCGTGCCGACCGCGCCGACCGCGCCGACGGCACCGACCGCGCCGACCGAGCCGACGCCGGCGGGGTCGCCGGCACCAGCGGGCTCGCGGGCTCCCTCGCCGCGCTGCGCGAGTGGCGCGCCCGGGACCGCCCGCGCGGCGTGCTGGCCCAACTGGTCAGCCGCTACCGCCGGGCCGTCACCCGGCAGCTGCTGCGCGAGGCCGTGCTGCTGCGGGCCGAGGGCGTACGGGTGCGGCTGCTAGCGCCGACGCCGGCCGACCTGGCCGTGATGGGCCCGAACATGATGGACCCGGCCCGCCGCGACGCGGTGCTGGAGAGCGCCCTGCGCACGTGCGGTGAGGCCCTGCGGGCCGCCCGCTGAGTCGGGCCGAGGTGATCACGCCCGGCCCGGCGGCGCTTATTCTTGGGGCGCTGGAAGCTGTGCCGCTGGACGAACCGGAGAGTGCCACCGATGCGCGTGTACGTGCCCACCACCCTGAACGGCCTGGCGGCGGCGCACCCGGGTGGTGCCCTGGACCAGTCCGCGGCCTACGCCGTGACGCCCGCGCTGCGCGAGTGGTACGTCAGTGACGACCTGGAGGAGCTGGAGTACGCGGCGCTGAACCGGGCCGCGCAGTCCTCCCTGCGGCTGCTGGCCGCCGACCCGGACGCCCCGCGCCGCCGGGTCGTGGTGGCCCTGGACGTGGCCGACTCGGCCGTCCGGCCGTTCCCCGGCGACGAGTACCAGGACCAGGCCTCGCTCGGCCGGGTGGTGCTGGCCGGCCCGCTGCCGCTGGCGAAGGCGGCGGCGGTGCACGCGGACGTCGCCGACGGCGAGGTGGTCGAGGACGTCGCGGCGGCGGTGGCGGCGGTGGCCGCGGCCGACGCGGGCGACCAGGACGCCCAGTTCACCGTGGACGGGGCCGAGGACCACGACCTGCTCTGGTTCGCGACCCAGGAGATCTCCGCGCTGCTGGCCTGAACGGCCGGCCGCGCCCGAGCGGAGCGGCAGGGTGCGTGAGCCTCGTCCTACCGGCGTGTCGGTGGTCGGGGCTACCGTTTCGCGCGTGGCTACACACATCGTTTGGGACTGGAACGGCACGCTCTTCCACGACATGGAGGCGGTGCTCGGCGCGAGCAACGCCGCGTTCGCGACCATCGGCGTCGGGCCGATGACCATGCGGGAGTACCGCGAGCAGTACGAGATCCCGATCCCCCGGTTCTACGAGCGGCTGCTCGGCCGGATGCCGTCCCAGGAGGAGTGGCTCCGGCTGGACGAGGCCTTCCACGACCGCTACCGGGAGCTGAGCCCGGCCTGCGGGCTGACGGACGGCGTGCACGAGCTGATGGACGGCTGGCGGGAAGCCGGGCACAGCCAGTCGCTGCTGTCGATGTACGAGCACGAGAAGCTGCTGCCGCTGGTCGACGCCTTCGGCCTGACCGGCCGGTTCCTGCGGGTGGACGGCCGCAGCGGCCCGTCCGGCGGCCAGAAGGCGGAGCAGCTGGCCCGGCACCTGGCCGCGCTCGGCGAGCGGGTGGACCCGGCCCGTACGGTGCTGATCGGCGACGCCGCGGACGACGCCCGGGCGGCGCTGGGCGCGGGTGCGCGCGCGGTGCTGTACACCGGCGGCTCGCACACCCGGGAGAAGCTGGAGCCGCTCGGAGTGCCGGTGGTGGACAGTCTGGCGGAGGCGGTCGAGCTGGCCGGGCGGCTGGGGCGGGGCTGACCGTCGGTGGTGGGCGTGGCGGGCGCCACGTCCGCCGTCCGCGTGTCTGAGCGGGCGGATCGTGCGGCCGCTGGTCAGGCTGGACCAGGGCCTGTCCGGTGGGATCGGGCCCTCCCACCGGAGCAGTCAGCAGGACGGAGCCGCCATGCCGATCGACGCAGTCACCGAGGTGCCCCTCCCGGTCAACGAGCCGGTGCTGGGGTACGCGCCCGGCAGCCCGGAGCGGGACCGGCTGGTCCGGCGGCTGGACGAGCTGGCGGCCGAGCAGATCCCGTTGCCGATGACCATCGGCGGCGAGCAGAGGTTCGGCGGCGGCGAGCGGATCGACGTCGTCCAGCCGCACCACCACGCCGCCAAGCTGGGGGTGCTGGGCAACGCCACCCGGGAGGACGCCCGCGCGGCGGTGGACTCGGCGCTCGCGGCGGGCCGGCAGTGGCGGTCGCTGTCCTTCGACGACCGGGCGGCGGTCTTCCTGCGGGCCGCCGACCTGCTGGCCGGGCCCTGGCGGGAGACCCTCAACGCGGCCACCATGCTCGGCCAGTCCAAGACCGCGCAGCAGGCCGAGATCGACTCCGCCTGCGAGCTGATCGACTTCTGGCGGTTCAACGTCCGGTTCGCCCGGCGGATCCTGGCCGAGCAGCCGATCTCCGCGCCGGGCGTCTGGAACCGGGTGGACCACCGCCCGCTGGAGGGCTTCGTCTACGCGATCACCCCGTTCAACTTCACCGCGATCGCCGGCAACCTGCCGACCGCCCCCGCGCTGATGGGCAACACCGTGGTCTGGAAGCCCGCGCCGACCCAGACCCTGGCCGCGCACTACCTGATGCGGCTGCTGGAGGCGGCCGGTCTGCCGCCCGGGGTGATCAACCTGGTCACCGGCGACGGCGTCCAGCTGTCCGCGGTCGCCCTCGCCGACCCGGCACTCGCCGGGCTGCACTTCACCGGCTCCACAGCCACCTTCCAGTCGCTCTGGCAGACCATCGGCGCCAACATCGGCGGCTACCGGGCGTACCCGCGGATCGTCGGCGAGACCGGCGGCAAGGACTTCCTGCTGGCCCACCGCTCGGCCGACCCGGCGATCCTGAAGGCGGCGCTGGTCCGCGGCGCGTTCGAGTACCAGGGCCAGAAGTGCTCGGCGCTCTCCCGGGCCTACCTGCCGCGCAGCCTCTGGCAGAAGATCAAGGACGAGCTGGTGGCCGAGGTGGACGCGCTCACGGTGGGCGACGTCACCGACCTCTCCAACTTCATGGGCGCCCTCATCGACCGGCGCGCCTTCGAGAAGAACCGGGACGCCATCGAGCGGGCCAAGGCCGATCCGACGATCGAGCTGGCGGCGGGCGGCCAGTACGACGACGCGATCGGCTGGTTCGTCCGGCCGACCGTCCTGGTCTCCTCCGACTACCGCAACGAGATCTTCCGGACGGAGTACTTCGGTCCGATCCTGGCCGTCCACGTGTACGAGGACGCCCGCTGGGAGGACGTGCTGCGCCGGGTCGACTCCGGCGCTCCGTACGGCCTGACCGGTTCGGTGATCGCGCAGGATCGTTACGCCATCGCCCAGGCGGTCGAGGCGCTGCGGTTCACCGCCGGGAACTTCTACATCAACGACAAGCCGACCGGCGCGGTCGTCGGCCAGCAGCCCTTCGGCGGCGGCCGGGCCTCCGGGACCAACGACAAGGCGGGCGCCGCCCAGAACCTCCTGCGCTGGACGTCGGCCCGCGCGATCAAGGAGACCTTCGTTCCCCCCACGGACCTGCGGTACCCGCACATGGGCTGAGAGTGAACGGAAGGCTCCGGTTTGGACATGGTGTCCAGGACGGACCGATCATCCTGCGGGTTTGCGCCTCCCTGTCCCTGTCCACCTTCGATTGATCCGGTTAGGCTGGCTGGCGTCGTCGGGTGGCTCCGCAGGACGAATCGTCCTACCCGCTGCGAAGGCATTTCATGCGCGCCATGAAGCCTTTTCAGTTGGAAGGTGCGGCAGGATTGCGAGTGACCCGTCGGTGTACACCCACACACCACCGAGTCACGCAACGGCGCGCGACAGGAGCCAAGAAGTCATGCAGACCAAGCTGGACGCAGCCAAGGCCGACCTGCTCAAGAAGGCAGCAGCAGCCGCTGAGAACAGCCAGGTGGGGGGAGCGGCGCCGGGGGAAGGTCTGAGCAACGGCGCTCTGACCGCGTACCTGCACCACTACTACCTCCACACCGCGCCCGAGGACCTGGTCGACCGCGACCCGGTCGACGTCTACGGCGCGGCGGCCTCCCACTACCGGCTGGGCCTCAAGCGCCCGCAGGGCACCGCCGAGGTGCGGGTGTACACCCCCTCGGTCGAGGAGAACGGCTGGTCCTGCGGCCACACCGTGGTCGAGGTCGTCACCGACGACATGCCCTTCCTGGTCGACTCCGTCACCAACGAGCTGTCCCGCCAGGACCGCGCCATCCACGTCGTGATCCACCCCCAGCTGGTCGTCCGCCGTGACATCACCGGCAAGCTGCTGGAGATCCTGGACGTCGACGCCTGCTCCCGCAGCCAGGCCGCCGGCACCGAGTGGCCCGCCGACGCGACCGTCGAGTCGTGGATGCACATCGAGATCGACCGCGAGACCGACCGCGACGACCTGCGCGCGATCGAGACCGACCTGCGCCGGGTGCTCGGCGACGTCCGCGAGGTCGTCGAGGACTGGAGCAAGATGCGCCAGAGCGCGCTGCGCCTGGCCGACGAGCTCGCCGAGGAGCCCCCGACCGGCCTGGCCGAGCAGGAGGTCGGCGAAGCCTGGGAGCTGATGCGCTGGCTCGCCGACGACCACTTCACCTTCCTCGGCTACCGCGAGTACGACCTGGTCGAGCACGAGGGCGAGGAGGTCCTGAAGGCCGTCGCCGGGACCGGCCTCGGCATCCTGCGCTCCGACCCGCACGGCCACGACGACCACCACCACCCGGCCAGCGAGGCCTTCGGCCGCCTCTCCGCGCCGGTCCGCGCCAAGGCCCACGAGAAGAAGCTGCTCGTCCTCACCAAGGCCAACAGCCGCTCCACCGTGCACCGCCCGTCCTACCTGGACTACGTCGGCGTCAAGAAGTTCAACGCCGCCGGCGAGCCGATCGGCGAGCGCCGCTTCCTCGGCCTGTTCTCCTCCGCCGCCTACACCGAGTCGGTCACCCGCATCCCGGTCGTGCGCCGCAAGGTGCAGGAGGTGCTCGAAGGCTCCGGCTTCTCCAGCGAGAGCCACGACGGCCGCGACCTGCTGCAGATCATGGAGACCTTCCCGCGGGACGAGATGTTCCAGACCGCGGCCTCCGAGCTGATCTCCATCGCCACCAGCGTGCTGTACCTCCAGGAGCGCCGTAAGCTGCGGCTCTTCCTGCGCCAGGACGAGTACGGGCGCTACTTCTCCGCGTTCATCTACCTGCCGCGCGACCGCTACACCACCCGGATCCGGCTGCTGCTCACCGACATCCTCAAGGAAGAGCTGAACGGCGCGACCATCGACTACACGGTGTACGCCACCGAGTCGGTGCTGACCCGCCTGCACTTCGTGGTCCGCGTCGCCCCCGGCACCGAACTGCCGCAGCTCACCGACTCCGACATCGAGCGGATCGAGAACCGCCTCGCCGAGGCCGCCCGGTTCTGGATGGACGGCTTCCACGACCAGCTGCACACCGAACTGGGCGAGGAGAAGGCCGCCGAGCTCGGCCACAAGTACGCCAACGCCTTCCCCGACGGCTACCGCGCCGACTTCCCGCCGCGCACCGCCGTCGCCGACATCAAGCAGATCGAGTCGCTGCACGGCGAGGGCGACTTCCGCCTCAACCTGTACCAGCCGGTCGGCGCCGGCGACGACGAGCGCCGCTTCAAGGTCTACCGGGTCGGCGGCCCGATCTCGCTCACCGAGGTCCTGCCGGTGCTCCAGCGCCTGGGCGTCGAGGTGCTGGACGAGCACCCGTACGCGCTGCGCCGCTCCGACGACACCACCGCGTGGGTGTACGACTTCGGCCTGCGGCTGCGCGAGGCCACCGAGCTCACCGACGAGGCCCGCGAGCGCTTCCAGGAGACCTTCGCCGCCACCTGGACCGGCAAGGCCGAGAACGACGGCTTCAACGAGCTGGTCCTCACCGCCGGGCTGACCTGGCGCCAGGCGACGGTGCTGCGCGCGTACGCCAAGTACCTGCGCCAGGCGGGCTCCACGTTCTCCCAGGACTACATGGAGGACGCGCTCCGCAACAACACCCACACCACCCGGCTGCTGGTCAACCTGTTCGAGGCGCGGCTGAGCCCCAGCCACCAGCAGGGCGCCGCCGAGCTGACCGAGGGCATCCTGGAGGAGCTGTCCGGCGCGCTCGACGAGGTCGTCTCGCTGGACGAGGACCGCATCCTGCGCTCCTTCCTGCACCTCATCACGGCCACCCTGCGGACCAACTTCTTCCAGCACGACGGCTCCGGTGACTGGCACTCCTACGTGTCGATGAAGTTCGACCCGAAGGCCATCCCGGACCTGCCGGCCCCGCGTCCCGCGTTCGAGATCTGGGTGTACTCACCGCAGGTCGAGGGCGTGCACCTGCGCTTCGGCAAGGTCGCCCGCGGCGGTCTGCGCTGGTCCGACCGGCGCGAGGACTTCCGCACCGAGATCCTCGGCCTGGTCAAGGCGCAGATGGTCAAGAACACCGTCATCGTGCCGGTCGGCGCCAAGGGCGGCTTCGTCGCCAAGCAGCTGCCGGACCCGTCGGTCGACCGGGACGCCTGGCTGGCCGAGGGCATCTCCTCGTACAAGACGTTCATCTCCGCGCTGCTCGACATCACCGACAACCTGGTCGCCGGCGAGGTCGTCCACCCGGCCGACGTCGTCCGCCACGACGAGGACGACACCTACCTCGTCGTCGCCGCCGACAAGGGCACCGCGACCTTCTCCGACATCGCCAACGGCGTCGCCGAGTCCTACGGCTTCTGGCTGGGCGACGCGTTCGCCTCCGGCGGCTCGGCCGGCTACGACCACAAGGGCATGGGCATCACGGCCCGCGGCGCCTGGGAGTCGGTCAAGCGCAACTTCCGCGAGCTCGGCGTCGACACCCAGACCGAGGACTTCAAGGTCATCGGCATCGGCGACATGTCCGGCGACGTCTTCGGCAACGGCATGCTGCTCAGCGAGCACATCCGCCTGGTCGCCGCCTTCGACCACCGCCACATCTTCCTCGACCCGAACCCGGACGCCGCCGCCTCCTACGCCGAGCGGCGCCGGCTCTTCGAGCTGCCCCGCAGCTCCTGGGACGACTACGACAAGTCGCTGATCTCGGCCGGCGGCGGCGTCTTCCCGCGCACCGCCAAGTCGATCCAGCTCAGCACGCAGGTCCGGGCCGCCCTCGGCGTCCAGGACACCCGGCTCACCCCGGCCGAGCTGATGAAGGCGATCCTCCAGGCGCCGGTCGACCTGTTCTGGAACGGCGGCATCGGCACCTACGTCAAGGCCTCCACCGAGACCAACGCCGAGGTCGGCGACAAGGCCAACGACGCCATCCGCGTCAACGGCGACCAGGTCCGGGCCCGCGTCATCGGCGAGGGCGGCAACCTCGGCTGCACCCAGCTCGGCCGCATCGAGTACGCCGCGGTCGGCGGCCCCGAGAGCACCGGCGGCTGGATCAACACCGACGCCATCGACAACTCGGCCGGCGTGGACACCTCGGACCACGAGGTCAACATCAAGATCCTGCTCAACCAGGTCGTCGCCGACGGCGACATGACGGTCAAGCAGCGCAACGTCCTGCTCGCCGAGATGACCGACGAGGTCGGCCACCTGGTGCTGCGCAACAACTACGCGCAGAACGTGGTGCTGGCCAACGCCGTCGCCCAGGCGCACAGCATGGTCAACGTCCACTCCCGGATGATCAACCGGCTGGAGTCGGCCGGCCAGCTCGACCGGGGCCTGGAGTTCCTCCCCACCGAGCGCCAGATCCGCGAGCGCCAGCAGAACGGCCGCGGCCTCTCGCAGCCCGAGATGTCCGTCCTGCTCGCGTACACCAAGATCACGCTGGCCGAGGAACTGCTCGCCACCCCGCTGCCCGACGACCCGTACTTCCACACCGCGCTGCACGACTACTTCCCGAGCGCGCTGCGGGCCCGGTTCGCCGACGCGATCGACAACCACGCGCTGCGCCGCGAGATCATCACCACCCTGATCGTCAACGACACGATCAACCGCGGTGGCTGCACCTTCGCCTTCCGGCTGAAGGAGGAGACCGGCGCGACCTACGAGGAGATCGCCCGGACCCACACCGCCGCCAGGGCCGTGTTCGACCTGGAGGACATCTGGGCCGAGATCGAGGGCCTGGACAACGAGGTCACGGCCCGGGTCCAGACCAAGATGCGGCTGCACTCGCGGCGCCTGGTCGAGCGCGCCACCCGGTGGATGCTCAACAACCGCCGCCAGCCGCTCGACATCGCCGGCACCATCGAGTTCTTCCACGACCGGGTCGACCAGGTCTGGGGCTCGCTGCCCAAGCCGCTGCGCGGCGACGACCTGGTCTGGTTCGAGGCCGTCTACAACGAGCTCGCCTCGGCCGGGGTGCCGGAGGATCTGGCCACCCGGATCGCAGGCCTCTCCTCGACCTTCCCGACCCTGGACATCAGCGAGGTCGCGGACCGCTCCGACAAGGACGTCGCCGAGGTCGCCGAGCTCTACTACGACCTCGCCGACCGCCTCCAGATCACCCACCTGCTCGACCGCATCATCGAGCTGCCCCGCACCGACCGCTGGTCGTCGATGGCCCGGGCCGCGATCCGCGAGGACCTCTTCGCGGCGCACGCGGCGCTGACCGCCGACATCCTCGCCTGCGGCCCCGAGGGCGCCACCCCGGAGGAGCGCTACGGCGCCTGGGCGGACCTCAACGCCACCCTGCTGAACCGCGCCAAGAGCACCCTCGACGACATAAGGGGTTCGGACAACTACGAGCTGTCCAGCCTCTCGGTCGCGATGCGCGTCATCCGCACCCTCCTGCGCACGGGTTCCATGCGCTGACGGCAGGCGGCACGGCAAGGCGGCGGGCCCGCGTCCACGGACGCGGGCCCGCCGCCTTTCGTGTCCGCCTTTCGTGTCCGGCCGACGGGCGGTGGATTCCGGACGGTGACGGAATCGTCACGCTGCGCACGGGTCGGGGCTTGGCCGGGATATGTCCCCGCGATTAACGTCGCGCTACGAAGTCCGCCGAGCCCCAACGGAGTTCCCGGTCGACCGTGGAACTTCGCCCCAACTGCCCTTTTTGGTAGCTGTTCTGACCTGCCAGGAGTTGCAGTAGGCTGACCCCGCGATAGGCGTCGCCGCAGGTCCCGTGCCGGAAAGCACCGCGATGTGATGTGACATCAGGTGTCTTTCGGAGGGGGTTCAGGCCGCCAGTCCCATTCGCGCCTCGGGGCCCGGACCGGCTCCACACGGTGCCACCTGAAGAGAGTTTCATGACGTCATTTGTGCAGGAACCCTTTTTCTGGGTCTTCATCGTGGTGATGCTCGTAGCCGTCGGAGCGGCCCTCCAGGCCCGCAGGACGAACCTCGCCCTGCGGCGGCGAAACGTTTCCCTGGAGGAGGCCGGCGCCCTGGCGCAGCGGCAGCGCGACGAGTTCGCCGTGCTGCACGACCACCTGCGGAACCAGCACGCTTCCGAGCTGACGGACGTCCGCCGCGACGCCGAGGAGGACACCAAGGCCGTCCTCAAGGCGGCGATGCGGACGCTGCAGGGCCTGGCCGACGAACAGCAGGTCGTCATCGACAAGGTGCAGCGGAAGTACGGCGACAGCCCGCAGATCCTGGCCGACCTGATGACGATCGACCACACCAACAGCCAGTTCGGCCGGCGCGCCCAGGGCATCGCGGTGCTCTGCGGCGGCTGGCTGGGCCGCCGGGAGAGCGTCGCCTCGGTCTACGACGTGGTCCGCAGCGCCCAGGGCCGGATCCGGCACTTCGACCGGGTACGGATCCACTCCCAGGTCAGCGTCGCGCTCGTCAGCAAGGTCGTCGAGCCGGTCGCCGTCGTGCTGTCCGAGCTGCTCGCCAACGCGACCAACTACTCCGCCCCGGACACCCCGGTGGAGGTCAGCGTCCAGGCCGTCCCCACCGGGGTCTGCCTGATCGTCGACGACGCCGGCCTCGGCATGGGCCAGGAGGAGAAGGACCGCGCGGCGGTGCTCCTGAACCCGGGCGCGCCGATCGGCCTCACCAGCCTGGGCAACCCCCCGAAGTTCGGCTTCGCCGTCTCCGGCATGCTGGCCGCCCGCTACGGCTTCCGGGTCTCCGTCGACTCGGTCTCCCCGTACGGGGGCGTGCGGGCCGTGGTGCTGCTGCCGGCCGAGCTGCTCAGCAGCGAGGTCGCGGCCCCGGCCCCGGCCACCGCCGTGCACGGCGACCACCAGACCGCGCACGGTGACCACCAGGGCGCGCGCGGCGACTACCAGGCCCCGCCGGCGGAGCAGCCCGCGCAGGCCTGGGCGCAGGCCCCCGGTCAGCGGCTCGTGTCGCTGCCCGAACCGGCGACGCCCCTGGCGCCGGTGCCGGCGGCGGTGACGGAACCGGAGATGACCGCGGACGGGCAGCTGCCCCGCCGCCGCCGCCACCGCCCGGTGTCGGTCCTCCCCTCCCCGCAGGACCCCGGCCGGGCCGAGGCGCCGGTGCGGAGCCCCGGCCAGAACACGCCGTCCCGCCTCGGCGCGTTCCAGCGCGGCACGCTGTCCGGGCGTAACACCACGAACACGGAAGGAACCGAGATCCAGTGAGCCGCGATCTGTCCTGGGTGCTCAACGACGTACTCCAGGTACCCGGCGCCCGGCACGCCATCCTCGTCTCCGCCGACGGCCTCCTGCTCGAACGGTCCAGCGAGATAGGCCGTGACGAGGCGGAGACCAACGCCGCCGCGATGAGCTCGATGCAGTCGCTGAGCCGCGCGGTCGCCCCGTTCGTCGGCGGAGACGGCGCAGGCGCCGGGGTCTGGCGCCAGACCCTGCTGGAGTACGACCACGGCTGGATCTTCCTGATCGCGGCCGGCAGCGGTGCGTACCTGGCCGCCTCCACCGCCCCCGACGTCGACATGGAGGCGATGTCCTTCCGGATGCAGCAGCAGGTGGGCGCGCTCGGACGGGCGATGTCGGCGGCGCCGCGCCAGAGCACGCTCAGCGGCTCATGACGGCCGGCGGCGAGGAACAGCGGGTCACCGGCGGCTTCATCCGCTCCTACGTGATCACCGGCGGGCGCGAGTTACCGAGTGCGGAAGCCCTGTCTCTGATCACCTTGGTCACCGTCGCGCCCGAGCAGGACCTCCCTGCCCTGCCGAGCCCGGAGACCCGGGCGATCTGGGAGCTGTGCTCCGGCGGCTACCTCTCGGTGGCCGAGGTCGCGGCCCGGCTGGAGCTGCCGGTGGGAGTCGTGAGGCTGCTGCTGACGGACCTGATCCACGAGGGACGGCTGCTGTGCCGGTCGGCCCCGCCCCCGGCCCAGGCCCCGGATCCGAGACTTCTAGAGAAGGTACTGCATGGACTTCAACGCCGGTTCGCCTGAGGACATCTACGTCCCGGGCGCGGTGACGACCGCGGTCAAGATCCTGGTCGTGGGGCACTTCGCGGTCGGCAAGACCACGCTCATCGGGGCCTTGTCGGAGATCGCCCCGCTGAGCACCGAGGAGAGCATGACGCAGGCGTCCATCCGCGTCGACGACCTCCGCGGCGTACCGGACAAGAAGACCACGACCGTCGCCCTGGACTTCGGCCGGCTGACCCTCGGCGACGACCTGGTGCTGTACCTGTTCGGCACGCCGGGGCAGCAACGGTTCATGCAGCTCTGGGAGGACATGGCGCGGGGCGCGCTGGGAGCGCTGCTGCTGGCCGACCCGACCCGCCTCGCGGACACCTTCCCCGTCATCGACCTGATCGAGCAGTACGGCCTGGAGTACGCCGTGGCGGTCAACAGCTTCGACCGGCAGGACGAGTACACCGAGGACCAGCTGCGCGAGGCACTCGACCTGCTGCCGCACACACCGGTGGTGTTCTGCGACGCGCGGGACCAGCGTTCCTCGGCCAACGCCCTACTGACGCTCGTCCGGCACCTGCTCGACCGCGCCTCCTGACCCCCGCGCCTCCTGACCTCCCCCACGCCTCCCTCCCCTCACGCCTCCCGGGTCCGCACCCGCCCGGGGCCACCTCCAAGGAACGACCCATGGATTCTCCGCAGCGACCCGGCCCGCAGTCGCCTCCGCAGGGCTGCCCGATGCACGTCGGCGTGAGCACACCGCTCTACGGGGAGATGTTCTCGTCCGACCCCGGCGCGGTCTACGACAAGCTGCGCGCCAACGGCCCCGCCGCGCCGGTGGAGTTGGCCCCGGGGGTCGAGGCCACCCTGGTCACCTCGCACGAGGCCGCCCTGCGGGTGCTGCAGAACCCGGGGATGTTCGCCCGGGACTCGCGGCGCTGGGCGGCGCTCAACGAAGGACGGGTGCCGCTGGACAGCCCCGTCCTGCCGATGATGTTCTACCGGCCCAACTGCCTCTTCACGGACGGCGCCGAGCACCTGCGGCTGCGCAAGGCCGTCACCGAGAGCCTGGGTCGGCTCAACGACAACCGGCTCAACCGGCACGTCGAGCGGATCGCCGGCTACCTGATCGACCAGTTCAGTCCGCTGGGCCGGGCCGACCTGCTCAACGACTACGCCAAGCTGCTGCCGCTGCTGCTGTTCAACCAGTTGTTCGGCTGCCCGGCCGACATCGGCGACCGGCTGACCCGCAGCATGTCCGCGCTCTTCGACGGCCTCGACGTGATCCAGGCCAACGAGGAGCTGACCGCCTGCCTGATGGACCTGGTCGCGCTGAAGCGCCGCCAGCCCGGCGACGACATCACCTCGTGGCTCATCCAGCACCCGGCCGGCCTGCGGGACGAGGAGCTCAAGGACCAGCTGGTCATGCTGATGGGCGCCGGTGTCGAGCCCGAGCGCAACCTGATCGGCAACGCGCTGCTCCTGCTGCTGTCCGGCGAGGGCCGCTCCGGACTGCGCATCGAGGACGCCCTCGACGACGTGCTGTGGAACAACCCGCCGATCGCCAACTACGCCACGCACTACCCGATGCAGGACCTCGACGTGGGCGGGGTGCCGATGGACGCGGGCAGCCCGGTGGTGATCAGCTTCGCCGCCGCCAACAGCGACCCCGCGCTGACGGACGCCCGGCTGACCCTCAGCAAGGGGGCCCACCTGGCCTGGGGCGCCGGTCCGCACGCGTGCCCGGCCAAGTCCCCGGCCCAGCTGATCGCCCTGAGCGCGATCGAGTGCCTGCTCAACGCCCTCCCGGACGTCACGCTCGCGGTGCCCGCGGAGAGCGTGGAGTGGCGGCCGGGCCCGTTCCAGCGCGGCCTGGTCTCGCTGCCGGTGCGGTTCAGCCCGGCGCCCGCCCGGACCACGCGGCCGGCCGCGGGAGCGGACACCGCGCCGGGCGGATCGCCGGTCGGCGCCGAGGCGACGCAGGCGTACCCGCAGGCCGGCGCCCCCGCGCCGGGCCGGGCCGGGCAGAAGAAGGGGTGGTGGAGCTCCTTCCTGGACGTCTTCCGGGTCTGACACGCCCCGGGCTCCGATCCGACGCGCCGTCGGAAGCCGTTCCGCCACCGCGGCGTGAACGGAGTCCGACGGCGGTGCGGGTACGTGACAGGGGCAACACGGATCGACGCTTGAGCGCGCTGTTGCTGGGTAGATCGCCGCCGTACTGCCCGCCCGCGCGTTAGGAGCCCCGTGTGACCGCCATGTTGGAAGCCCGCCCCGCGGAACCGGTGAGCCCGGACGGAAGGGTGGTCGACCGCCGCGCCGCCGTGCCGCTCCTGCGCAGGCTGCGGTCGGCCGAGGGACTCGCCGACCCGAGCCCGGTCTACGACGGGCTGCGGGCGCTGGGAGACCTCGTCCCGGCGCCCTGGGGCGGCTACCTCGTCACCGGGTACGACGCGTGCGACCAGGTCCTGCGCGGCCGGACCTGGCTCGTCCCCGACTTCGCCTGGCAGGAGCGGCAGACCGGGACGGAGCGCTGGGAGGCCGTCGCCACCCAGGAGATGAGCCGGACCCTCTCCCGGCTCAACGCCCCCGAGCACACCCGGCAGCGGCGCAGCCTCGGAAACCTCTTCAACCACGCCACCCTGCGGGACATGCAGCCGGAGATCGAGGCCGACGTCACCGGGCTGCTCGACCGCCTGGCCGAGCGAATACGGACGGACGGCGAGGCGGACCTCTCCGCCCTGGTCAGCGAGCAGCTGCCGATCGGCACCGTCGGGCGCTGGCTGGACATCGCCCCGGCGGACCACCCGCACATCCTGACGATGACCCACAACCAGGTGCACGCCCAGGAGCTGCTGCCCACCAAGAGCCAGCTGGCGGTCTCCGAGCAGGCCACCATGGACCTGCGCGAGTACTTCACCCGCCTCGTCCGGGAGCGCCGCGACAACGACGGCGACGACGTGATCGCCGGTTGGATCCGCACCTGGGACGCGCTGGAGTCCGACCGCGAGGCCACCGACCGGATGGTCTACCAGCTCACCATGTTCGTCACCATCGCCTCGCTGGAGACCACGGCGACGCTGCTCTCCTCGCTGGTGTGGTCGCTGCTGCGGTCGCCCGGCCGGTGGGAGTGGCTGCGGGAGCGGCCGGAGCACATCGACGACGCGATCGACGAGGCGCTGCGCCACGACCCGCCGATCCGCGTCAACAGCCGCGTCGCGGGCGAGGACACCGAGCTGGCCGGGGTGTTCCTGCCCAAGGACACCATGGTCCACGTGATGTACGGCGCGGCGAACCGCGATCCGCGCCGCAACCCGGACCCGCACACCTTCGACGTGCTCCGCCGGGGCACCCACCTCACCTTCGGCGGCGGCGCCCACTACTGCCTCGGCGCGGGCCTGGCCAGGCTGGAGGCGCGCGCCCTGCTCGGCCAGTTGCTGCGGCGCTTCCCGACCCTGCGGGCGGTGAGCCCGCCCGAGTACGCACCCCGGATGGTCTTCCACCGGGTGACGTCCCTGAGAGTGGCCGCATGAACGTGTCCCCGCAGGTTCCCCAGGTTCCCCAGGTCCCGCAGTACCCGGAGTACCCGCAGTACCCGCCGCACGCGGCGCAGCCGTCGTACCTCCCGTACCCGTACCCGTACCCGCACCCCGAGCCCGTCGCGTCGAACGCCTCGCCGCCCGGCGCATCGCCCGGCGCATCGCCCGCCCCGGAGCCCGTTCCCGCGCCCGCGGCGGCCCGTACGGTCCGTACCGAGCGCCAGGGCCCCGTGCTCCACATCGAGCTGGACAGCCCGGCGACCGGGAACGCCGTCACCTCGGCCATGCTGGACGAACTCCTCGCCGTGCTGGCCGTACCCGACCCGGCCGTGCGCGTGATCGTTCTGTCCGGGGCCGGCCGGGACTTCTGCCTCGGCGGCGACCGCGACGAACTCTTCGCGGGCCTGGACCAGGACCCGACCGGCGGCGGCATACGGAGCTACGGGGAGAAGGCCCGCAGGGTCTGCGACGCCCTCACCAACAGCTCCGCCGTGACCGTCGCCCGGGTCCAGGGCCGGGCCACCGGCGCCGGCTTCGCCCTGGCGCTCGCCTGCGACCTGCGGGTCGGCGCCGACAACGCCGTCTTCCGGCTGCCCGAGCTGGCCCTGGGCCTGCCCGTCGCCTGGGGCGGCCTGCTGCCCCGGCTGCTCCACGAGGTCGGTGCGGCCAGGGTCCGCGAGATCATCCTCACCAGCCGCCCGGTCGGCGCGGTGGAGGCGCGGGAGCTCGCCATCCTGCAACGCGTCGTCCCCGAGCAGGACCTGGACGGGGCGGTGGCCGAGTGGGTCAGGCCCGTCACCCGCCGCCCCGAGGCCGCACTGCGAGTCACCAAGACGCTGCTCGCCTCCCACGCGGCGGCCACCCGGCTGGCCGACGCCTCCGTGCTCGACGCCGAGTTGATGGCCTCGGTCCTCGCCGCCGCCCACTACACCCGCGGCCTCGCCGCCCAGCCCCCGGCCCACTGACCGGCAGCTGCCGTCCGCCGCCTTCGGAAGGCGGCGGACGGCGGGGTGACCAGTCGTCGGCCGTTCACGGCGACGTCCCTTCCGCCGGTGTGGAAACCGATTGTGGATCATGCCCGCATATTCGCTACCGTGTGTGATCGACATAGGGGAGGGGATCACCGTGGGGATGCGCAGCGCGCGCACGGCGGGGGCCGTACTGACGGTGGCTCTGGTCGTGGCCGGAGCGGCGGCCTGCGAGGGCCGCAAGGACGCGGGGCGGAAGACCGGCGCGACCGCAGCGGTCAGTACGCCGCCGCAGCCGTTCGGCACCGGCGGCTACCGCGGACTGCAGCTGTCGATGACCAAGGACGAGGCGCTCGCCTCCGGAGCCCTGGAGCCGTCGCCGGTCTCGCTGTTCAACGGCTGCACCGACTACGCGTACAAGGGCGGCCCGGCGCCGGACCAGGCCCGGATGGCGGCCGAGACGGAGGCCCGCGCGAAGTCCGACAAGGCGATTGCCAGGATCGACGAGATGCGGGCGAACCGGAAGCCGTTCGAGACCCTGGCGCCCGGGGCCTCGCTGGAGGAGATGGTGAAGCACAGCGAGCGCCTCCAGGAGCGGCTGAAGCAGGAGGCCGCCGAACGGCAGGAGTCCGACGCGCTGTTCAAGGAGGCGGACGTCATCGTGACCGCCCGTAAGAACCGGGACCAGGCCTTCCTGGCCACCGGCCGGGTCAACTTCGGCACCGAGGGCCTGCGCCAGCTGGTCGCCCCGGCGGACGCCCGCACCGCCGAGGGAGTCGGCGCCGGTTCGACGGAGGACCAGCTCAAGCGAGCCTACGAGGGCAAGGCCCTCAAGCCGACCGAGGACGGCACGTACGAACTCCCGGCCGAGGGCGGCAACGGCGGCCCGGACTGGTTCTACGAGTTCACCATGGCCGAGGGCAAGGTCGCCGGCCTCGCCCTGGTCAAGCACAACACGTACTGCTCCTGAGGAACCGCCGGTAGACCGCGGTCGCACTCTCGATACGGCGACCATCGAATGATCAAGTGAAGGTTGTGGCATGAGGAAGAACCGAGCCTCGGTCCGCGCAGTGGGCGTGGGCATCTCGGTGGCACTGCTGGTCGCCGGTGCGGCGGCCTGTACGTCCGATGACAAGAAGGACGAGAAGGACACCGCGAAGGCTCAGGCCGCCACCGGGGCGCCCGCGGCGACGCCCGCGCCCGCGTCCACGTCGAAGGGTCCGGAGGCCTTCGCGGCGGCCGGGTACCGGGGGCTGAAGCCGGGAATGGCCAAGGACGCCGGGCTGGCCACCGGCGCCCTGGAGAGCGTGCCGGTCTCGCTGCTCGACGGCTGCACGGACTTCGTCTACAAGGGCGGTCCGGCGCCGGACCAGGCCCGGATGGCGGCCGAGGCGGCCACCGAGGCCCGCTACAAGGACCTGAACGCCAAGGCCGACGCGGCCTCGGGCAAGGCGCCCGCCCCGGGGGGCACCCTGCCGCCGAACGCCTCCGCCAAGGACGCGGCCGCCGCCGCCGCGGGCTCCGCCGCCGGGGCCAAGGGCTCGGCCGACGCCGCCAAGGCGATCGCGGACGCGACGATGGCCCTGGTCGACCTGCGGTTCGCCCAGGAGGCCAAGGACAAGGCGTACCTGGCCACCGGCCGGGTCTCCTTCGCGGCGACGGGCCTGCGCGAACTGGTCGCCCCGGCCGAGGCGAAGACGGCCGAGGGCCTCGGGGCCGGTTCCACCGTGGAGGCGCTCCAGCAGGCGTACGGCGCCAAGGGCCTCCAGCTCGCCAAGGGCGGCACGTACGTGATGCCGGTCGAGGGGCAGCAGGGCTGGCAGTACGAGTTCACCGTGGACGGCGACAAGGTCGCCGGGATGGCCGTGGTGAACCGCGAGATCAAGTGCGCCTGACCGCCTGACGGTTGGCTGAAGGGCCGCCCGTGGTGATGAGCCGTCGAACGCCACCAAGGGAGGCCCGTACGCGCGCCGCCCCCGCCACGATGGTGATCGCGGCGGGGGCGGTGGACGTCGTTCCGCCCGATCAGTGGGCGGCCGCGCGCTGGAGGGCGCTGGCGAGGAGGGCGAGGTCGGTGGGGCCGTTGCCGAGTTCGCGGACCGGGCGGCGGGCGGGCGGGGCGCCGAGTTGGAGCGGGTCGATCGCGACGACGGTGGGGCGCAGGGTGGCGGTGCGCGGGATGCGGCCGCTGATCCGGGCGGTCTGGAAGGCGGTGACGCCGCCGTCCGGCAGGCGCAGGTAGCCGCGGCCGGGGGTGTCCTCGGGCAGTGCGGCCGCGTCGCCGAGGTGGATCAGTAGGTCGGAGTCGGCCGGGTCCTCGGTGCGCAGCGCGATGCGGAGCAGGGCGGCCTCGTCGACCTCGGTGCCGGCGCTCTCCTCCGGGTGTCCGGTGGTGACCGCGAGGTGGACGCCGAGCGGGCCGCCGTGGCGGGCGACGGCGGCGAGGGCGCGGGCGAGCGGGCGGCCGGCCGGGGAGGTGGGGGAGAGCAGGGCGTCGTAGTCGTCCACGACGACGACCAGGCGGGCGGGGCAGGGGGCGGCGGCGGGGGAGGCGACCGGCCGGGCGCCGTCGCCGCTGCGCGGGTGGATGATCTTCGGGGTGGCGGCGGAGGCCGCGCCGACGACGGCCGGTACCGGGACGGCCGGGTGTCCGGCGAGGTTCTGCCCGGCCAAGCCCTGTTCGTCCAGGCTCTGCCCGTCCAGGATGCGGGCGGCGTGCCAGGAGGCGAAGTCCAGTCCGTCGAACAGCCGCTCGCGCAGGGCGAGTTCGTCCTCCAGGGCCTCCGCGGCGAGCAGCGCGGCCCGCGGGTCGTCGGCGGCGTTCACCAGGCCGGTGACGTGCGGCAGTTCGGTGCAGCCGTCCAGGCCGTCCTCGGTGGACCGGCCCTCGATGAGGGTGACGGTGAGGCGCTCGGGGCGTTCGGAGACGGCGAGCGAGGCGACCAGGGTGCGCAGCAGCTCGGTCTTGCCGGAGCCGCGGGCGCCGCCGATGAGCAGGTGCGGGCCGCCCGGGTCGGGGGAGGGGAGGGCGAGTTCGGGGTCGGCCAGGTCGAGCGTGCAGAGTTCGTCCCGGGTGGTGCCGAGCAGCGCGGTGGCGGCGCCGATGCCGCCGGCGTGTGCCGCCCAGCGGGCGGACAGCTTGGCCGGGGTGACGGTGTCGAGCTGGAGCAGTTCGAGCAGCCGCAGCGCGTCGGGCAGCGGGCCGCGGGCGGCCGGGGCGGCCTCGCGCAGCGGGGCGAGCACGCGGGCGAGCCGTTCGGCCCAGGCGTCGGAGACGGCGTCCAGGGAGACCTCGTGCAAGGTCTCCCGGCCGCGGGCGACGGGGCGGTCGAGGGAGAGCTGGGTGCCGACCTCGCCGGTGATCAGGGCGGTGGCGCCGAGGCCGCGGGGGAGCAGTTCGGGCTGCTCGGCGAGGCAGATCGGGAAGATGCCGACGGCCGGGCCCTGGCGCAGCAGCAGGTCGACGGCCTGCCGGGCGGTCTCGGTGGTCGGGCGGCCGTCCACCACGACGACGGTGGCGGGGTGGCCGCCGAGGCCGGCCGGGCCGCTGAGCCGGGTGGTCAGTTCGGTCAGCCGGGCGGTGGCCTGTTCGTCGTCGAGGCCGAGCAGCAGGCGGCAGTCCTGGCCGTCGGCGGGGCGCAGGTGGGGCAGCCAGAGGGCCCAGGCCCAGGTGTCCGCGCGTTCTTCGGGGGTGCGGGCCTGGTCGGCGTCGACGACGACCAGGCTCAGGCCGGTCGGCGGGTGCAGGGCGGCGAGCTGGGCGACGACGGCGCGGGTGAGCGCGTCCAGGCGTTCGCGCGGGCCGCTGAGGCCGAAGCTGCCGGCGGTCTGCAGGTCGAGGGTGACGGGGACGGCGGGCAGCATGGTGCCGGGCGCGGTGCCGGGGCCGCCGGGGCGGTCGGCGGTGCCCAGGCGCAGGGTGAGCGCGTCGGGGTGGCCGGGACCGCGCTCCCAGAGCCGGGGGCCGGGACCGACGGCGTTGAGCAGCAGGGTGGCGAGATCCGGCCATCGTTCGCGCTGGGCGGCGGCCTGGCGCAGCCGTACGGCGGTGTGGTGGCGTTCGGCGCTCTCCTGGCCGGGCGGTTCGGCGGTGCGGCCGAGTCGCAGCGAGAGCAGACCGCGGCCGCGACCGGGGGCGGGTTCGGGGGCCGCCGGCGGTTCGGCCACCGGCGGGGCGGGGCGGACCGGGCCGGGGGCGGCGAGCTGGAGGTGGCCGTGGCCGTCGGGCAGGGCGGCGCGGCCGGTGCCGTCGGCCGGGTCGGGGGCGGCCACGTGCAGGGTGGATTCGCCGATGCGCAGCAGGGCGCCGGCTTCCAGCGGGACGGCTTCCTCGGGGGCTCCGGGCGGGACGAGCCGACCGTCCAGGGTGGTGCCGTTGGTGGAGCCGAGGTCGCGGACGGTGATCCTGCCGTCGTCGGCGAGGTGCAGGGCCAGGTGCAGCCGGGAGACGTCGGGGTCGTCGAGCGGGACGTCGGCTTCGCCGGAGCGGCCGATCCGGATCTCCCGGCCGTGCAGCCGGTGCACTCCGCCGGCGTCCGGGCCGCCGACCACGCGCAGTTCGGCGGCGGCGGGGGTGTCGTCGGGGTCGTCGGCGGTCGGGTCGGGCTCGTTGAGGCTGAGGACGGCCCCGTCGAGGAGCGGGGGGTGGCCGAGCAGCGTGTGCTCGTCGACCCGGTGCGCCCCGGCGTACAGGTGCACGTGGGTGGCGGCCCGGGGCCCGCGCACGCCGACGGCGCCCGCGAGGGCGCCCGCGAGGGAGCCGAGCGCGGTGCCGACGGGTGCGGTGACCAGCACGTCCACGTAGGGGATGGCGGAGCCGGCGGCGGTCGGGCCGCTGCGCGGTCGGAGGACGGTCAGCCGGATCTGCATCTCGCCCGCGGGTCCCTTCTGCTGGTGTGGAGCCTGGTACCGCTGCCCGGTGTCGTCGCGGGCGCGCGGGGCGGCCGCGGCGACCCTTTGGGCCACACGAGTGGCGAGTGTCCATCCTGCCATCCGTCACGGACAGTCCGCGCACCGTACCGGATTTGACGATCTTGCGATCATCGCCATGGTGGAGGCGACGGAGGGTCAGGTCAACCGGTGCGGCGGGGGCCCCGTCGGCGGGCCCGCCGAACCGGTCCGGGAACTCCCCTAGGGGATGTCCCCCAACCCCTCCGGGATGGCCTGCCGGTCGCCCCAAAAACCTGAACGGACACCGTTAGAGTGGCCGCAGACACGGGCCCGGCAGGCTCACCGCACCGGCGGAGGAGCGCCCCGCGCGGGCGGCACGACGAGGAGTGCGACAGGTGCGGCCAGTCGGCAGCAAGTATCTGCTTGAGGAGACCCTCGGACGGGGTGCCACCGGGACGGTCTGGCGCGGCCGGGTGCGTCCCGACGTCCAGGTGCCCGGCAGCGAGCCCGGGCAGCTGGTGGCGATCAAGGTGCTGCGCGAGGAACTGGCGGCTGACCCGGACGTCGTGATGCGCTTCCTGCGCGAGCGCTCGCTGCTGCTGCGACTGACCCACCCGAACATCGTCCGGGTCCGCGACCTGGTGGTGGAGGGCGAGCTGCTGGCCCTGGTGATGGACCTGATCGACGGCCCCGACCTGGCCCGCTACCTGCGTTCCAACGGCCCGTTCAGCCCGATCGCCGGCGCCCTGCTGATGGCCCAGGTCGCGGACGCGCTGGCGGCCAGCCACGAGGACGGGATCGTCCACCGCGACCTCAAGCCGGCCAACGTGCTGCTCGCCTCCACGGTGCTGGACGGCACCGAGCAGATGCACCCGATGCTGACCGACTTCGGCATCGCCCGCCTCGCCGACTCCCCGGGCATCACCCGCACCCACGAGTTCGTCGGCACCCCCGCCTACATCGCGCCGGAGTCCGCCGAGGGCCGCCCGCAGACCTCCGCGGTGGACGTCTACGGCGCCGGGATCATGCTGTACGAGCTGGTCACCGGCCGCCAGCCGTTCCAGGGCGACAGCGCGATCGCGCTCCTCCACGCCCACCTGGCGCAGGAGCCGCAGCGGCCCAGCACCATGCCCGAGCCGCTGTGGACGGTGATCGAGCGCTGCCTGCGCAAGGACCCGGCGCAGCGGCCGTCCGCGACCTCGCTGGCCGGCGCGCTGCGGGTGGTGGCGGCCGGCGTCGGGGTGCACGCCTCCCCGGCGGCGGTGGACGAGGCGCTCGCGGTCGGCTCGCTGCTGCTGCCGGACCCGCGCCCGACCTCCGTCCCGGGCCCCGGCGCGGGCGTCCCCGGCCTGTCGCCGACGGGCCCGGCCGCCCCGCCGGCCCCGCAGTACGACCCGGCGGGGGCGACCCAGGTGATGGGCACCCAGCCGCCGCCCGCCCCGCCGTTCGGGGCCCCGGACCGCACCCAGGTGATGCCGCCCACCGTCGTGCCGCCGCCCCCGCCGGGCGCTCCGGGTGTTCCGGGGGCTCCGGGGGAGGAGACGCCGCACCCGTGGCAGACGCAGCTGCGGGCGGCCCGGGACCGCAACCAGCAGACCCAGGTCGGCTACTTCGGCCCGGAGGACTTCGAGGACCCGCAGGTCGCCCCGCGGCCCTTCCAGGCCGGGCCGGCCGGCCGCCCCGGCTACCAGCCGCAGCCGCCGCCCGGCTACCACCCGGACCAGCGGCGCCAGGGCCCGCCGCCGCCCGGGTACGCCCAGCGGCCGCCGGTGGCCCCGCCGCCGTACCAGGGCGGTCAGGGCGGCCAGGGTTACCAGGCCGGGCAGACCGGTCACGGCGGCCGGCAGCAGCCAGGGCCCGGTGGACGTCCGCAGCCGCCCGGCGGCTACCGGCCGGCCCCGGCCGCGTACGGGCAGTCGCAGGGCGGCTACCCGCCGCCGCCTCCGCCCACCCCGGTCCCGCGCCGGGCCGAGCCGCCGCAGCACCGTGAATCCCCGCAGCACCGCGAGCCCGCGCAGCGTCGGGAGGAGCCGCAGCACCGCGAGCCCGCGCAGCGCCGGGAGGAGCCGCGCGAGCAGGACCGCCGCGAGCCCGCCCCGCCGCGCGAGCGGCGCCAGCGCAGCCGCAACCGGATGTACATCCCCGGGCTCGGCTGCCTCAAGGGGTGCCTGCTGGTGCTGGTGGTGCTGGTGGTGGCCGGGTTCGCGCTGTGGAACTTCACGCCGCTGCCGCACTACTGGGACAACATCCAGGGCTGGTTCAACACGGTGCGCGACTGGGCGGACGCCCTGTTCGGCAGCTCGAAGAACTGACGCCGGGCCAGGACCCGCCGCGCGGGCCCGCCCGGTCCAGGACCGGGCCCGCGCGGCGGGATTGACGCTTTGTCGACAATTCATGAGATTTCTCGCCCGAGACTGCCCGCCCAGGGCCCTCGGGCGGCCCGCGCGGGGCGCCGGGGCGCGTAGGTTGGTCGCTGTTGTCCCGCCCCACCGAGCGCACCGGACCCCCGGGCGCGCTCCCGCGCCGCCCACGGAGCAGCATTGGCACGCAAGATCGGCAGCCGGTACACCGTCCACCAGGTGATCGGCCGGGGTTCGGCCGGGACGGTCTGGCTCGGTGAGGGGCCCGACGGCCCGGTGGCGGTCAAGCTGCTGCGCGAGGACCTGGCCGCCGACCAGGTGCTGGTCGGCCGCTTCGTCCAGGAGCGCGCCGCGCTGACCAGCCTCGACCACCCCCGGGTGGTCGGCGTGCGCGACATGGTCGTGGACGGCAGCGACCTCGCCCTGGTGATGGAGCTGGTCCAGGGCACCGACCTGCGCTCCCGGCTGGAGCGCGACGGCGCGCTCCCGCCGCAGACCGCCGCCTCGGTCATCGCGGACGTCGCCGACGGCCTGGCCGCCGCGCACGCCGCCGGCATCGTCCACCGCGACGTCAAGCCGGAGAACGTCCTGCTCGACCTCGCCGCGGCCCCGGGCCCCGGCGGCGCCCCGCGCGCCAAGCTCACCGACTTCGGCGTGGCCCGCCTGGTCGACGCCCCGCGCCGCACCCGGGCCACCCGGATCATCGGCACCCCCGACTACCTCGCCCCGGAGATCATCGAGGGCCTGGAGCCGCGCGCCGCCGTCGACATCTACGCCCTCGCCACCGTGCTGTACGAGCTGCTGGCCGGGTTCACCCCGTTCGGCGGCGGCCACACCGGCGCGGTGCTGCGCCGGCACGTCACCGAGCAGGTGCCGCCGATCCCCGGCCTGCCGGACGGGCTGTGGCGGATCATCTCCGAGTGCCTGGCCAAGGCCCCGGCCTCCCGGCTGCGGGCCGCCGAGCTGGCCGCCCGGCTGCGCGAGCAGCTGCCCTCGCTGGCCGGCCTGCCGGTGCTGGCCGTCCCCTCCCAGGGCCGCGCCCCGGCGGAGGAGGCGCTGACCCCCGGCGAGGCCGTGTACGCCGAGGTGGACGGCGGCCCCGGCATCCACAAGCGTCGCCGGGGCCCGGCCGTCCCGCTGGTGCCCGGCGTCGCCCCCGACTCCACCCGGGACACCCACACCAGCCTGCGCCGCCCCTCCGCGGACCAGCTGGCCGCGTACGCCGCGGAGTCCCGCGCCCAGCGCACCGCCCCGGGCACCGGGCACCGCCGGGACCGGCAGGCGCTGCTGCGCCGCCGCCGGGTCCTGGCCGTCCTGCTGGCCACCGTCCTGCTGCTGGCGGGCGCCGCCGCGGCCTGGACGGCCTTCGCGGCCACCGCCCCGGACGCCGGCCACCCGGCCCGCCCGACGGTGTCCGGCACGGCCCCGCGGGCGCCGTAGAACGCCGTCGGGCGGGTACCGCGAGAGCCGGAGGACCCCGGTGTCGTCATGACCACCCCCGGAACCATTACCCTGGGGGCGTGGCAGCCGTCGATCCTTCCGAAGAGCTCAAGAACCTCGAAACGACCATGGGGTCGATCGAGGCCGTCCTCGACCTGGACAAGATCCGGGCCGACATCGCTGTCCTGGAGGAGGCGGCAGGCGCCCCCAACCTGTGGGACGACATCGCGAACGCGCAGAAGGTGACCAGCCGGCTCTCCTTCCTCCAGGGCGAACTGCGCAAGGTCGAGGGCCTGCGCAGCCGTATCGACGACCTGGGCGTGCTCTTCGAGCTGGCCGAGGCCGAGGACGACGCGGACACCCGGGTCGAGGCCGAGGCCGAGCTCGTCTCCCTCCAGAAGGCGGTCGAGGAGCTGGAGGTCCGCACCCTCCTGTCCGGCGAGTACGACGCCCGCGAGGCGCTGATCAACATCCGCGCCGAGGCCGGTGGCGTCGACGCCGCCGACTTCGCCGAGCAGCTGATGCGCATGTACCTGCGCTGGGCCGAGCGGCACGGGTACCCCACCGAGGTGTACGACACCTCGTACGCCGAAGAGGCCGGCATCAAGTCCGCGACCTTCACGGTCAAGGCGCCGTACGCCTACGGCACCCTGTCGGTCGAGCAGGGCACCCACCGCCTGGTCCGCATCTCGCCCTTCGACAACCAGGGCCGCCGGCAGACCTCCTTCGCCGGTGTCGAGGTGCTCCCGGTCGTCGAGCAGGCCGACCACGTCGACATCGACGAGGGCGACCTGCGGATCGACGTCTACCGCGCCTCCGGCCCCGGCGGCCAGGGCGTCAACACCACCGACTCGGCGGTGCGCATCACGCACCTCCCGACCGGTGTCGTGGTCTCCTGCCAGAACGAGCGCTCGCAGATCCAGAACAAGGCGTCCGCGATGAACGTCCTCCAGGCGAAGCTGCTGGAGCGGCGCCGCCAGGAGGAGCGGGCGGCGATGGACGCGCTCAAGGACAGCGGCAGCTCCTGGGGCAACCAGATGCGCTCCTACGTGCTGCACCCGTACCAGATGGTCAAGGACGTCCGGACGGAGTACGAGGTCGGCAACCCGCAGGGCGTGCTGGACGGCGACATCGACGGCTTCATCGAGGCGGGCATCCGCTGGCGCAAGCAGCGCGAGACCGCCGCGCAGTAAGCGCGGACATACGGAACAGGGCCCCCGACCGCAGTGGTCGGGGGCCCTTTCGTGTGCCTCGGTGGGCTCAGGCCAGTGCCTGCCGGGCGATCAGTGCCACCGCGAGCAGACCGGCCAGCATGGCCAGCAGCATCGCGGGGGAGAGCGCCGCGAACGGACCCTGCTGCTCCTGCAGCCGGGCCCGGTTGGCGCGGCAGACCGCGCAGCGCCCGTCACTCACGCGGCCGTTGCAGTTGGCGCACACCAGATGGTCGCAGGTCATGCGATCTCCTCCTCGCTGCTACAGCCAACGCACCGGACGGGGCTTTGGTTCCTCTTCTTGCCCTGTGCGGGGGAGCGCCCGAACACGGACGCCACCTCCACTCTGCCAGGTTCTGACCGTTCCGGCTCCCGGGCTGTGAGATGCCTCCCAATTTTCGGGGCATAACCAGACATTCTCCCCCAGGTTTCGACGGCTGTCCTGGGCGGGCCCTGCGCGCCGACCTCCGATTCGCGTATGGTCCCAGACCGGGAGCGGCCCTTTCCGCTCCCGCCACCCGCCCCAGGGCCGGGCGCCCGGGGTGGACCGACCGAGGACTGGCGCCGCCTAGGATGGCCTCCGTGATGCAGCCGTGATCAGATTCGACAACGTCTCCAAGACCTATCCCAAGCAGAACCGTCCCGCCCTGGACAACGTCTCGCTGGAGATCGAGAAGGGTGAGTTCGTCTTCCTGGTCGGCTCGTCCGGCTCGGGCAAGTCCACCTTCCTGCGCCTGTGCCTGCGCGAGGAGCGCCCCTCCACGGGCGAGGTGCACGTGCTGGGCAAGGACCTCGGCAAGCTGTCCAACTGGAAGGTGCCGCACATGCGCCGCCAGCTGGGCACCGTCTTCCAGGACTTCCGCCTGCTGCCCAACAAGACGGTCGCGCAGAACGTCGCCTTCGCCCTCGAAGTGATCGGCAAGCCCAAGAGCGCCATCAACAAGGTGGTGCCCGAGGTGCTGGAGCTGGTCGGCCTCGGCGGCAAGGAGGACCGCATGCCGGGCGAGCTCTCCGGTGGTGAGCAGCAGCGCGTGGCGATCGCCCGCGCGTTCGTGAACCGTCCGATGCTGCTGATCGCGGACGAGCCCACCGGCAACCTCGACCCGCAGAACTCGGTCGGCATCATGAAGCTGCTCGACCGCATCAACCGCACCGGCACCACGGTGCTGATGGCCACCCACGACCAGGCCATCGTCGACCAGATGCGCAAGCGCGTCATCGAGCTCGACAAGGGGCTGCTCGTCCGCGACCAGGCCCGCGGCGTCTACGGATACCAGCACTGACCGACCGGCGCAGCCGGCGCTGAACCCGTAGGGCCGTCCACCCGCGTCGCCAGACCAGCAGTACCGACCCTGGAGTTGTTACCCGCATGCGTGCCCAGTTCGTCCTGTCGGAGATCGGTGTGGGTCTCCGCCGCAACCTGACGATGACCATCGCGGTCGTGGTCAGTGTCGCGCTCTCCCTCGCCCTGGCCGGTTCCTCGCTCCTGGTCCGCGACCAGGTGAACTCCATGAAGGGGTACTGGTACGACAAGGTCGAGGTGAGCATCTACTTCTGCACCAAGTCGGACGCGCGCAACTCGCCGCAGTGCGACAAGGGTGCGGCCACCGACCAGCAGGTGCAGGACATCAAGGCCCAGCTGGACAAGATGGACTCGGTGGTCCAGTCGTCGACCTTCGAGAGCTCCGCCGAGGCGTACAAGCACTGGAAGGAGATGAACCCGGACAACCCGCTCATCTCCGTCCTGGGCCCGGACGCGATGCCGCAGTCCTGGCGGGTCAAGCTGAACGACCCGACCAAGTACGACGTCATCCAGAGCGCCTTCGCCGGCAAACCCGGCGTCAAGTCGGTGGAGGACCAGCGGAAGATCCTGGAGAACCTGTTCGGTCTGCTCAACGGCCTCCAGACGGCGGCCTTCGTGATCATGGTGCTGATGCTGTTCGTCGCCCTGCTGCTGATCGTCAACACCGTCCGGGTGTCGGCGTACAGCAGGCGGCGCGAAACCGGCATCATGCGCCTGGTCGGTGCCTCGAACTTCTACGTCCAGATGCCGTTCATCGCCGAGGCCGCGTTCTCCGCGTTGCTCGGCGCGGCCATGGCCTCCGGACTGCTGGTCGGCGGCCACTTCTTCGTCCAGAACTGGCTGGCCGACCGGGTGCAGTTCATCCACTTCATCGGCCTCGGCTCGGTGCTCGCGGTGATACCGCTGCTGATCGTGGTCGGTATGGGCATGGCCGGCGTGGCGGCGTTCTTCACCCTGCGCAAGTACCTCAAGGTCTGACCACCTCCGGCCCCGGCGGCCCCGGACGGCACTGCGCCGTCCGGGGCCGCCGTCGTTTCGCCCGCCGTTGTGGCCCGTCGCGCCCGACGCGGTGTCTACACTCCGATGCCATGCTGGAAACTCCGCGCAGGGCACGTCAGGTGGCCACCCTCAGCCTGGTGTTCGGCGTCGTGCTGATCGCCGGGGCCGCCACCGGCGCCTGGGGCGACCCGCCGCGGCACCCGGCCGCCGGCGCCGCCCCGATCGCGGGCGCGGCCCCGGGCCTCCCGGCGGACCCGGCCGGCACCGCCCTGTCCGAGCAGCAGGCCGAGCACCTGCTCGGGGCCAACGGCGACCGCTGGGGCGCCTACTACAGCGCCCAGGAGTACGCCGCGTTCAGCCGGGGACTGGACGGCCGCTACCTGGGTGTCGGGCTCTCGGTGGGCCGCGGCGAGGACGGCGTCACCGCGATCTCCCAGGTCGCGCCCGCCGGGCCCGCCGCCACGGCCGGGATCGAGGTGGGCGACCGGCTGCTGCGGATCGACCAGGACCAGGCCGACCACCTGCCGGTCACCGAGGTGGTGGCCCGGCTGCGCGGGCGCGACGGCGAGCGCGGGGTGGGCTCCGAGGTCACCCTCGCGGTGCGGCGCGGTGCCGGCGAGGTCCGCGAACTGCGGCTGCGGCGAGCCCTGCTGGACAGCCGGCAGGTCACCGCCGAGCAACTGGAGAAGGGCGCGCTGCGGATCGCCGTGCGGGCCTTCACCAGCGGCGTGACCGATCAGGTGCGCGCCGCGCTGCGCGCCCCGCACGCCGGTGTGGTGCTCGATCTGCGCGGCAACTCGGGCGGGTTGGTCGAGGAGGCCGCCGGCACCGCCGGGATCTTCCTGGACGGCGGAGCGGTCGGCTCGTACCAGGAGCGCGGCGAGACCCGGGAGTTGACCGCCCCGCCCGGGGGCGACCAGCGCACCCCGCTGGTGGTGCTGGTCGACGGCGGCACGATGAGCGCCGCCGAACTGCTCACCGGCGCGCTCCAGGACCGCAGCCGTGCCGTGGTGGTGGGCTCCCGGACCTTCGGCAAGGGCACCGTCCAGCAGCCCAGCCGGCTCGCCGACGGCGCCGTGCTGGAGCTGACCGTCGGCCGCTACTACACCCCGGCCGGCCGCTCCCCGGAGGGCACCGGCCTGACCCCGGACGTTCCGGCGGCGGCCGGCGAGGACGCCGACGCGCTCGCCCTGCGGGTGCTGGCCGGGCTCGGCACCCGGGCCTAAAGGGGCTGCCCCGAACCGGCCGAAGTGCGAGAATGGCCGCGCTATGGCAAAGGAAACCGGACAGAAGCTGATCGCGCAGAACAAGAAGGCGCGACATGAGTACACGATCCTCGACACCTACGAGTGCGGCCTCGTGCTCACCGGTACGGAGGTGAAGTCACTGCGCGAGGGGCGGGCCAACCTGGTCGACGGCTACGCCTACATCCAGAACCACGAGGCCTGGATCGACAACGTGTTCATCCCCGAGTACACCCAGGGGACGTGGACCAACCACGCGGCCCGGCGCAAGCGCAAGCTGCTGCTGCACCGGCTGGAGATCCGCAAGATCGAGAGCACGGTCCGCGACGCGGGCCACACGCTCGTCCCGCTCTCGCTGTACTTCAAGGACGGCCGGGTGAAGCTCGAACTGGCGCTCGCGGTCGGCAAGAAGCTGTACGACAAGCGGCAGACGCTGCGCGAGAAGCAGGACACCCGCGAGACGGCCCGTGCGGTGGCGGCCGCCCGGCGGCGCCAGCGTTAATCCGCTGGACCCTCACCCGCCGCCTCGCGTACTATGGCGGCAGCAACACGGACGGTCACCGTCCGGCTGTTTCTCAACAAAACATGGGGATGATCGGTTTCGACAGGGGATGTTGAAACAGGGGAAGCGAGCCGAGGAACGCGGCAATGATCTCGTTAACCACGTGTCGCAAAAAAATAATCGCCAACTCTAAGCGCGATTCCCAGCAGTTCGCTCTCGCTGCCTAATAAGCACCGATAGCGCTTGGGTGTCAGACCGGGGAGTTCCCGACCCGGACCCTGGCATAATCTAGGGAACTCAACCGTCCGCCCGGGCTGCGAGGGTGGATGGGAAATCAAACAGCAGCTGGGCCTGTTGGCGGCTTGTCCGTGTGACTGCCAGGGCCGAGAAAATCACAGCGGACTGCGCTCGGAGAAGCCCTGAATTAACTCCACTGGACCCGGGTTCGATTCCCGGCATCTCCACCACCCCATGTTGACAGTGAAGGCCGTCCACCGCTTTGCGGTGGGCGGCCTTCACGTTTACCCCGGTTGGGGCGTAGGATCATCCGTCCGCTCGTTTTCCGGAGCCGGATTCCGCCGCTACCACCGAGGCCATGCAGAGCAACACTGACACCACCGCCGCCACCGACCGCGAGACCGTACGCGAGCGCGAGATCGCCGGTGAGCAGCAGCACCTCGACACCGTCTACCGCCGGCTGGAGGAGAAGCTCGCCGAGGCCGAGTACATCCTGGAGGACGCCGCCAAGCGGGTCCACGTCGGCACCCCCGGCGCGCTCGCCGAGCGCGACGCCCAGGTCTACCGGGCCGGCGCCCACCTCCAGCGCCTGAACAACGAGTTCGAGGACTTCCTGTTCGGCCGGATCGACCTCCAGCGGGCGGACGCCCCGGAGGAACACGGCATCCCCTCCGACACGCCGCTCGACCCGGCCGACCCGGCCGTCGCCGAGACGCTGCACATCGGCCGTCTCGGCGTGCTGGACGCCGAGTACGGTCCGCTGGTGATCGACTGGCGGGCGCCCGCCGCCGCGCCGTTCTACCGCGCCACCCCGGTCGAGCCGGGCCGGGTGGTCCGCCGCCGGGTGATCCGGTCCAAGGGGCGCAGGGTGATCGGCGTCGAGGACGACCTGCTGCGTCCCGACCTCACCCCGACCCTGAACGGCCGGGAGCTGGCGGTGGTCGGCGACGGCGCACTGATGGCCTCGCTCGGCCGCGCCCGCAGCCACTCGATGCGCGACATCGTCTCCTCCATCCAGAAGGAGCAGGACGAGGTGATCCGGGCGGCCGCCGCCGGCGCCACGCTCGTCACCGGCGGCCCGGGCACCGGCAAGACCGCCGTCGCCCTGCACCGCGCCGCGTACCTGCTGTACCAGGACCGCCGCCGCTACGCCGGGGGCATCCTGGTGGTCTCGCCGACCCCGCTGCTGGTCTCCTACACCGAGGGCGTGCTGCCCTCGCTCGGTGAGGAGGGGCAGGTCGCCATCCGCGCGGTCGGCTCGCTGGTGGACGGCATCGAGGCGGGCACCTACGACAGTCCGGAGGCGGCCCGGGTCAAGGGCTCGGGCCGGATGGTGCAGCTGCTGCGCCGGGCCGCCCGGGCCGCCCTGGAGCTGGGCGCGCCGCAGGAGCTGAAGGTGGTCGCCCGTGGCGAGGTGCTCAAGCTGGACGCGGGCCGGCTCAAGGCCGTGCGCGGCAACGTGATCGGCTCCGGCGGCACCCCGCTGAACCTGCTGCGCCCGCGTGCCCGCCGCCTGCTGCTGGACGCCCTGTGGCAGGAGGTCACCCGGCACCTGCCGAAGCCGACCGACCACTACGCCCGCGAGCAGCGCCAGGAGGAGAAGGAGTCCTTCGACGAGTACGTCTCGGACGAGGCGTCGTTCCTGGACTTCCTGGACGCCTGGTGGCCCGCCGTGACCCCGCGCCGGGTGCTCGGCACGCTCAAGCAGCACCGGCACATCAACCGGATCGCCCGCCGCGCCGTCTCCCCGGACGAGGCGAGGCTGCTGGCGGCGTCCTGGCGCCAGCTGTCCCCGGCCGGCGAGGGCGCGCTGTCCGCGCACGACGTCGCGCTGGTGGACGAGCTCCAGGTGCTGCTCGGCGAGGCGGCCCGGCCGAAGGTGCGCGAGGTGGACGCGGTGGACCTGCTGAGCGGGCTGGAGGAGGTCACCACCTTCGCCGATCGCAGCTCCCGCCAGCGCGAGCGCGTCCCCGTCGAGCGCACCGAGTACGCGCACGTGATCGTGGACGAGGCGCAGGACCTCACCCCGATGCAGTGGCGGATGATCGGCCGCCGGGCCCGGATGGCGACCTGGACGATCGTCGGCGACCCGGCGCAGTCCTCCTGGCCGTTCCCGCAGGAGGCGCAGGCCGCGCTGGACGAGGTGCTGTCCGGCAAGCCGCGCCGCCGCTTCACGCTGACCGTCAACTACCGCAACCCGGCGGAGATCGCCGAGGTCGCGGCCAAGGTGCTGGCGCTCGCCGCGCCGGGCACCCCGTCGCCGACCGCGGTGCGCCGGGTCGGCGTCGAGCCGCGCTTCGCGGCCGTCGTGGATCCCGCCCCGGAGGCCTTCGGCGCGGCGGCCCGGGCGGAGCTGGAGCGGCTGCTGTCCGAGGTGGACGGCACCGTGGCGATCGTGGTGCCGATGGACCGCCGGGCCGAGGCGGCCGGCTGGGCCGAGGGCCTGGGCGAGCGGGCGGTGGTGCTGGGCAGCCTGGAGGCGAAGGGCCTGGAGTACGACGCGACCGTGGTGGCCGACCCGACCGGCATCGCCGGCGAGTCGGAGGCCGGCCTGCGGGTGCTGTACGTGGCGCTCACCCGGGCGACCCAGCGGCTGACCGTGCTGTCCGGTCCGGACGACCTCCCGGACGCGGCCGGCGTGCCCGCGCTGCTGCACGGCTGACGGCCGGTCCGCCGGACGAAGAAGGCCCCTCACCGGATGGTGAGGGGCCTTCAGACGTTAGTGACACCGACCCGCCATGCTCGCCTCGCGGCAAGTGGTCCCTCGAAGGGACGAAGGTTGGGCCCGGGGGCTTGGATCGAGCCGGTGTCCCGTCCAATGTAACGCATCGGCCCGGAGAGGCAAGAAGTTGTCGGGTCCGCACACTCAATGAACGTTATTTCTGGCTACCCCTTGGAAGGTGCGACGATCGAGGTCTAGCATGCGCAGGCGATGCCTTCAACAAAATGTTGAACCTGCCGCACGGACGGAAGAAGGAAGCGTCGATGGCGACGGTGCCCAGTGTCTCCAACTCGATCACGGTGCGGCTGGAGGTCCCGGCCCGGGGCAACGCCGTCAGTGCGATCACCACGGCCGTGGAGTCCTCCGGCGGTTCGGTGACCGGTCTCGACGTCACCGCCTCCGGCCTGGAGGCGCTGCGGATCGACGTCACGGTGGCGGCCTCCTCGGTCGCGCACGGCGAGGAGATCGTCGAGAAGCTGCGGGCGATCGACGGCGTGTCGATCGGCAAGGTCTCGGACCGCACCTTCCTGATGCACCTCGGCGGCAAGATCGAGATGTCGTCCAAGCTCCCGATCCGCAACCGTGACGACCTCAGCATGATCTACACCCCGGGCGTCGCCCGGGTCTGCATGGCGATCGCCGAGAACCCCGAGGACGCCCGCCGCCTCACCATCAAGCGCAACAGCGTCGCCGTGGTCACCGACGGCTCGGCGGTGCTGGGCCTGGGCAACATCGGCCCGGCCGCCGCGCTGCCGGTCATGGAGGGCAAGGCGGCCCTGTTCAAGCGCTTCGCCGGGATCGACGCCTGGCCGATCTGCCTGGACACCCAGGACACCGACGAGATCGTGGCCATCGTCAAGGCGATCGCCCCCGGCTTCGCGGGCATCAACCTGGAGGACATCTCCGCGCCGCGCTGCTTCGAGATCGAGGCCCGGCTGCGCGAGGCCCTGGACATCCCGGTCTTCCACGACGACCAGCACGGCACCGCGATCGTGGTGCTGGCCGCCCTCACCAACGCGCTGAAGGTGGTCGGCAAGGAGATCGGCGACATCCGGGTGGTGATGTCGGGCGCCGGCGCCGCCGGTACCGCGATCCTCAAGCTGCTGCTGGCGGCCGGTGTCGAGCACGCCACCGTGGCGGACGTGCGCGGTGTGGTCCACCAGGGCCGGGAGGACCTCAACGACAGCCTGCGCTGGATCGCCGAGCACACCAACCGCTCGGGCCGCACCGGCAGCCTCAAGGAGGCCGTGGCGGACGCCGACGTCTTCATCGGCGTCTCGGCCCCGAACGTCCTGGACGGCGACGACCTGGCCACCATGGCCGAGGACTCGATCGTCTTCGCGCTGGCCAACCCGGACCCGGAGGTCGACCCGGCCATCGCCCGGCAGACCGCCGCGGTGGTCGCCACCGGCCGCAGCGACTTCCCCAACCAGATCAACAACGTGCTGGTCTTCCCGGGTGTCTTCCGCGGCCTCCTGGACGCCCAGAGCCGCACCGTCAACACCGAGATGATGATCGCCGCCGCCCGGGCGCTGGCCACCACCGTCGCCGCCGACGAGCTGAACGCCAACTACATCATCCCGAGCGTCTTCCACAAGGACGTCGCCAAGACGGTCGCCTCGGCGGTGCGCGAGGCGGCGCTGGCGGGCGTCCAGGAGAGCACGGAACCGGCCCGTCCGACCCCGGGCATCGTCGGCACCCTCGACGCCTCCTCCTTCCCCACCGTCAAGCTCTGACCGGTGAGGCGGCCGACGTGTCGCTGATCGGTCAAATGTCCGAATAGCGGCCCCGCGTGCCCGAGCTCGCCCCGAACCCTTGCGACACAAGGGCGAGGGGCGTGTTTGGGCTTGTCGTGCCTAGGGCGTACGGTAGCCCTGCACGGGGCAGGCGTGTCCGACAAGTACGGAACGTCCCCCTGGTCTTCCGGCGCGTCGTCCCGACCGCCGCCCTGGCCCGGTCCGCCGGAGCCGACGGAGCGTCACACCTCCAACGGGCGGGGTTCGTTCGGGTGTCGTGGCCGGGGCCCGATTGGCTTTCTCGGGGCCGGTCGGGGCAGGATTCGTATCCAGGCAGGCGGACGGGCCTTCGACGGCACCGGCGCGCGGCATCGGGTACGGACCCGGCCTGCGACCACGCATTGCCTGCATGAGCACAGTGTGCGGACCTGCGGCCTATCCGGGTGCCCCCCGGTGGGAGTACCGATGGGCCCCCGCACACCGCAAGCGAACAGACCACAGGAGTACACATGAACCGCAGTGAGCTGGTGGCCGCGCTGTCCGAGCGCGCCGAGGTGACCCGCAAGGACGCCGACGCCGTTCTGGCCGCCTTCGCCGAGATCGTCGGCGAGGTCGTCGCCAAGGGCGACGAGAAGGTCACCATCCCCGGTTTCCTGACCTTCGAGCGCACCCACCGCGCCGCCCGCACCGCCCGCAACCCGCAGACCGGTGAGCCGATCCAGATCGCGGCCGGCTACAGCGCCAAGGTGAGCGCCGGCTCCAAGCTGAAGGAAGCCGCCAAGGGCGCCTGAACCACCCCTTGAACGCCCGAGAGGCCGGGCTCCCCTTCGGGGGAGCCCGGCCTCTCGTCGTGGCCTACGGGCCTGCGGGCCTGCGGTCCCGTAGGCCCGCAGGCCCTGCGGATCAGGCGTCGACCAGCTGCTCGGACGGCAGCTCGACGTGGGCGCCCAGGTCGCGCAGCTTGTCCATGAAGTTCTCGTAGCCGCGGTTGATCAGGTCGATGCCGTGCACGGTCGAGGTGCCCTCGGCCGCCAGCGCCGCGATCAGGTACGAGAAGCCGCCGCGCAGGTCGGGGATGACCAGCTCGGCGCCCATCAGCTTGGACGGGCCGGAGACGACCGCCGAGTGCAGGAAGTTGCGCGCGCCGAAGCGGCACGGGGTGGCGCCCAGGCACTCGCGGTACAGCTGGATGTGTGCACCCATCTGGTTGAGCGCGCCGGTGAATCCGAGCCGCGACTCGTACACCGTCTCGTGGACGATGGACAGGCCGGTGGCCTGGGTCAGGGCGACGACCAGCGGCTGCTGCCAGTCGGTCTGGAAGCCCGGGTGCACGTCGGTCTCCAGGGCGATCGCCTTGAGCTCGCCGCCCGGGTGCCAGAAGCGGATGCCCTCGTCCTCCACCTCGAAGGCGCCGCCGACCTTCCGGAAGGTGTTCAGGAAGGTCATCATCTCCAGCTGGCGGGCGCCGCGGACGTAGATGTCGCCCTTGGTGGCCAGCGCCGCGCAGGCCCAGGAGGCGGCCTCCAGGCGGTCCGGCAGCGCGCGGTGGGTGTAGCCGCCCAGCTCGTCGACGCCGGTGATCAGGATGGTCCGGTCGGTGCCCAGGGTGATGATCGCGCCCATCTTCTGCAGCACGCAGATCAGGTCGACGATCTCCGGCTCGATGGCCGCGTTGCGCAGCTCGGTGACGCCCTCGGCGAGGACGGCGGTGAGCAGCACCTGCTCGGTCGCGCCGACCGAGGGGTAGGGCAGCTCGATCTTGGTGCCGCGCAGGCGCTGCTGGGCGACCAGGTAGGTGCCCTGGGGGTGCTTCTCGATGGTGGCGCCGAACTGGCGCAGCACCTCGAAGTGGAAGTCGACCGGGCGTCCGCCGATGTCGCAGCCGCCCAGGCCCGGGATGAAGGCGTGGCCGAGGCGGTGCAGCAGCGGGCCGCAGAACAGGATCGGGATCCGCGAGGAGCCCGCGTGCGCGTCGATGTCGGCGACGTTCGCACTTTCCACGTGCGACGGGTCGAGGATCAGCTCGCCGTCCTCGTCGCCGGTCCGCACGGTGACCCCGTGCAGCTGGAGCAGTCCGCGGACCACCTTGACGTCGCGGATGTCCGGGACGTTGCGCAGTCTGCTGGGGCCCTGGCCGAGGAGGGCGGCGACCATGGCCTTGGGCACCAGGTTCTTCGCACCGCGGACGCGGATCTCGCCTTCGAGCGGGTTTCCGCCGTGGACCAGCAGGACGTCGTCGGTCATCGTTCTCGCAATCCGGGGTGCCAGAGGAGTGGGAAGGCTCCGGTAGAGAGCCGGTGGTGGACCGGTTGGTACGGGCGCGCTCGGGCCCCCGGCGAAACCGAGTCGGCACCGTAAAGGGCGTCCACCATCCGTAGATGGTAGTGGGCGTGCCGATGGTTCCCGTGAGCCTCTCCCGTGATGGTCCTCTCTCCGGGCTCGCTCCCGCCCGCCGGAGGGGCCGTTCGGGTGTTTGTCCGGCGTGGCGGGGTTTCGATCGTTGAGGTGTCCGACCCCGGCCGTTCTGCGGGATCATGTGGGCATGACGGCGGCCCACTCGCACGCAGGACGGTCCCACACCGGCCGTCTGCTCGTCGCGACGCCCCTGCTCACCGACCCGAACTTCGCCCGGGCGGTGGTGCTGCTCCTCGACCACGACGTCGAGGGGGCGCTCGGCGTGGTCCTCAACCGGCCGACGCCGGTCGAGGTGGGCAGCGTGCTGGACGGCTGGGGCCGGCTGGTCGGGCAGCCCGCCGTGGTGTTCCAGGGCGGACCGGTGGCGCTGGACTCGGCGCTCGGCCTGGCCGTGGCGCCGGGGGAGCCGGGCACCGGCGAGCCGCTCGGCTGGCGGCGGGTGCACGGCGCGATCGGCCTGGTGGACCTGGAGGCGCCGCCCGAGGTGCTGGCCGGCGAGCTGGGCGCGCTGCGGATCTTCGCCGGGTACGCCGGCTGGTCGCCGGGCCAGCTGGAGACGGAGCTGGGGAGCGGCGCCTGGTACCTGGTGGACTGCGAGCCGGGGGACATCTCCAGCCCGGAACCGGAGCGGCTGTGGCGCTCGGTGCTGCGCCGCCAGCGCGGCCCGCTGGCGCTGCTCGCGACCTATCCGGACGACCCGACACTGAACTGACGTACGGGCCGCCGTCGCGATACTGGCCGGGTTTCGCGGGGCGCCCATAGACTTGGCACCTATGAGCACTCTTGAGCCCGAGCGCGGCCTCGGCACCGGCACCCTGGTCGAGCCCGTCCCCCAGGTGTCCCACGGGGACGGCGACCACGAGCGCTTCGCGCACTACGTCCAGAAGGACAAGATCATGGAGAGCGCGCTCTCCGGCTCGCCCGTGGTGGCGCTCTGCGGCAAGGTCTGGGTGCCCGGGCGCGACCCGAAGAAGTACCCGGTCTGCCCGATGTGCAAGGAGATCTACGACGGCATCGGCAAGCCGCAGGGTGGCGACGACAACAACGGCGGCAAGTAGCACCGACCGCCGCAGGCCGGTGCCCGGTGCCGTTGTGCACGGTGTCGCCGTTGTGCACAGCGCCGTTTTGCATAGTGCCGCGTTTCCGAAGTGGTCTATGCCAGTCGTCCGGGGCGGGGGCAGGATGTCGGAATGGACCTCATTCCCGTGCCTTCGAGTGCCGTCCGCCGCCCGGACGAGGACTTCCCCCTCGACGACGCCACCACGCTGACCGCCCCGCCCGGGCTGGCCGACGCCGAGCGGTGGCTGCGCACCGCGCTGTCCTCGGCCACCGGGCTGCCGCTCGGCCCGGGCCGGCCGGGCACGGGCATCGAACTGGTCGAGGACGACGCGCTGGCCGCCGAGGCGTACCGGATCACGGTGCGCCCCGGCCACGCCCTGATAGCCGCGGGCGGGCCGGCCGGTGCGCTGTGGGGCGCGCAGACCCTGCGGCAGCTGCTCGGCCCGGACGCCTTCCGCCGTTCCCCGCTTCGCGGCACCGGCTGGGTGCTGCCCGGCGCGGACATCGAGGACGCCCCCCGGTTCGGCTGGCGCGGTGCGCTGCTCGACGTCGCCCGGCACTTCCTGCCCAAGGCGGACGTGCTGCGCTTCGTCGACCTGCTGGCCGCGCACAAGCTCAACGTGCTGCACCTGCACCTGACCGACGACCAGGGCTGGCGGGTGGAGATCAAGCGCTACCCCGGCCTGACCGAGCGCGGCGCCTGGCGGGACCGCTCGATGGTCGGCTACCGGGCCGGCCAGCGCCGCGACGACCGCCCGCACGGCGGCTACTACACCCAGGACGACCTGCGCGAGATCGTCGCCTACGCGGCCGCGCGCGGCGTCACCGTCGTCCCGGAGGTCGACCTGCCCGGGCACACCCAGGCCGCCGTCGCGGCCTACCCCGAGCTGGGCAACACCGACGTGGTGGACACCTCGGCGCTCGGCGTCTGGACGGACTGGGGCGTCAGCCACAACGTGCTCAACGCCTCCGAGGACACCCTGCGCTTCTTCGAGGGCGTGCTGGAGGAGGTCCTGGAACTCTTCCCGTCCGAGTTCATCCACCTCGGCGGCGACGAGTGCCCCAAGGAGCAGTGGAAGGACAGCGCGGCCGCCCAGGCACGGATCCGCGAGCTCGGCCTGGCCAACGAGGACGAGCTGCAGAGCTTCGTGATCCGGCACTTCGACCGCTGGCTGGCCGAGCGTGGCCGACGGCTGATCGGCTGGGACGAGATCCTGGAGGGCGGGCTCGCCCCGGGCGCCGCCGTCTCCTCCTGGCGCGGGTTCGGCGGCGGGATCGCCGCGGCCAAGGCCGGGCACGACGTGGTGATGTGCCCCGAGCAGCACGTCTACTTCGACCACCGGCAGGCCGACGGCCCGGACGAGCCGATCCCGGTCGGCTTCGTGCGCACGCTGGAGGACGTGTACCGCTTCGAGCCGGTGCCCGGGCAGCTGGATGAGACCGCCGCCCGGCACGTGATCGGCACCCAGGCCAACCTGTGGAGCGAGTTCATGGACAGCGCCCGGGACATCGACTACCGGGCCTTCCCCCGGTTGGTGGCCTTCGCCGAGGTCGCCTGGTCCGACCTGCCCACCGATCCGGCCGAGCGCGACTACGCCGGCTTCCAGGACCGGCTGGAGACGCACCTGAAGGTGCTGGACGCGCTCGGCGTGGAGTACCGCCCGGCGGACGGCCCGCACCCCTGGCAGCGCTGGCCCGGGGTGGCCGGCCGACCGATCGAGGGCCCGCCGCCGGTGCGCTGAGCGCGACGGACTCGCCCCTGCGGGAACTTCTGAGTGGTCATCTGACGTCAAGAACAGATGAACATCTGCCCTGGTCCGGTTCGGACCGGGGCAGATACCGCCCGGTATCCGTCCCAATCGGGCAGTCCCGTTCACCTGCCCCGAAATGATCATCGAGCATTGTGTGCCAGAGTTGCCCAACCCGGCCCGATCGCCCGTACCCTACGGGCCAGGCCGGGCTGCTGACGCGGACACCACGGCCGAAGGCCGCGGGCGGCAGCCGATCGATGAGCAAGTGGAGCACGGTGGGACCCAGGTGAACCGGACGATCATGCTGCCGGCCTCCCTCGACGAGGCCGTCGACGCGCTGGCCGCCACCCCGGCCGCGGTACCGGTGGCCGGAGCCACCGACCTGATGGAAGCCGTCAACGCCGGACGGCTACGCCCCGCCGCCCTGGTCGGCCTCGGCCGGATCACCGAACTGCGCGGCTGGCGCTACGAGGACGGCGGCACCGCCGTCCTCGGCGCCGGACTCACCCACGCCCGGATGGACCGCCCCGACTTCGCCGCGCTCATCCCCGCGCTCGCGGACGCCGCGCGCACCGCCGGCCCGCCGCAGGTCCGCAACGTCGGTACCCTCGGCGGCAACATCGTCACCGCCGCCCCGGCCGGCGACACCCTCCCGGTGCTCACCGCCCTGGAGGCCAGCGTCACCCTCGCCCGGGCCGGCGCCAGCCGCGAGGTGCCGGTCAGTCACCTGCTCACCGGCCTCGACCCGGTGCGCCCCGGCGAACTCCTCACCTGGGTGCGCGTCCCGCTGCTGCACGCCCCGCAGGTCTTCCTCAAGGCCACCGGCCGCAGCGGCCCGGCCCGCGCCACCGCCTCCGTCGCGCTGGTCCTCGACCCCGCCCGGCGCGCCGTGCGCTGCGCGGTCGGCGCCGTCGCACCGGTGCCGCTGCGCCCGCTGGAGGCCGAGGCCTGGGTCGCCGGCTGCATCGACTGGGACGGCAGCCGGGAGATCGACCCGGCCGCGACCGCCGCCTTCGGCGAGTACGTGGCCACCGCCTGCGTCCCCGACGGCTACGGCGCCGAAGGCGCCTGGGAGGCCGTGACCGAGGGGCCGAGCGCGGCCGCCGTTCGGCTGCGGCGTACCGTATCGGTGCTGGCCCGACGGGCACTGGGAAGGGCGCTGAAGTGACCACAGACCCCATCGAGACCCTCGACGCCGACCCGCTCGGCCTCACCCCGCAGGTCAGCCGCGAGCTGCGCCCGTGCGCCTCGTACACCTTGCGGGTCAACGGTTTCGAACGGCCCGTCACCGACGCCTGGATCGGCGAGAGCCTGCTCTACGTGCTGCGCGAGCGGCTCGGCCTGGCCGGCGCCAAGGACGGCTGCGAGCAGGGCGAGTGCGGGGCCTGCTCGGTGCAGGTGGACGGCCAGCTGGTGGCCGGCTGCCTGGTGCCCGCCGCGCTGGCCGCCGACAGCGAGATCAACACCGTCGAGGGCCTGTCGGCCGCCGGCGGCGCGAGCGACGTCCAGCAGGCGCTGGCCGAGTCCGGCGCGGTGCAGTGCGGCTACTGCACCCCCGGCATGGCGATGGCGGTGCACGACCTGCTCCAGCGCAACCACCGCCCGACCGAGGTCGAGGCCCGCCAGGCGCTCTGCGGCAACCTCTGCCGCTGCACCGGCTACCGCGGCGTGCTGGCCGCCGTCCAGAGCATCGCCGACGCGCGCGCCGAGGACGTCGAGGAGGCGGAGGAGGCGGCCTCTCCGGCCGCCGCCCAGACCGCCGCCCCGGCCGCGGGACAGCCCGCGGGACAGCCCGCCAGGGAAGGGGAAACGGCCGCCGGACCGGAGCCGGCCGCCGAACCGCCGGTCTACGCCGACGCCGACGCCTGGATCGAGCACGTCCCGCAGCCGCCCGCCGAGCAGCCCCCGGCCGGCACCGACCAGCCGTACGGCGACGGCCAGGGCGGCTACGACACCGGCGTGTACGACACCGCCGTCCTGACGCCGGTCCAGGGCATCCCCGGCCAGACCGTCGACGACCAGGTGTACTACCCGCCCCAGGGCTACCCCGAGCAGCCGTACCAGGGCACCCCCGCCCACGGCACCTACGTGCCCGGCGGCTACCCGCAGCACAACGGCTACGACGCCGGGTACGACGCCCCGGTCTACGAACCCACCCCCGCGCACGGCACGCCGCTGCCCGGGGCCGCCTTCGACGGCACGCCCCCGCACGGCACGCCGTACGTCGCCACGCCCCCGCACGGCGCTCCGGCCGGCGGCACCGCCCCGGCCGGCGTCCCGTACGGCGCCACCCCCGCCCACGGCATCCGGCTCACCGAGGACGACCACGCATCATGACGTCGCCTACCGACATCGGCGCAGCACTCCAGCAGGACGGCGGCGAGGGCGGCGCACCGGAGCCGTTCGGCCTGGGCAGCTCACCGCTGCGCAGCGACGCGCTGCCCAAGGCGCTCGGCATCTACCCGTACGCGGCCGACCTGTGGGCCGAGGGGCTGCTCTGGGGCGCGGTGCTGCGCTCGCCGCACCCGCACGCCCGGATCAGGGGCATCGACACCGCGGCCGCGCTCGCGCTGCCCGGCGTGCACGCCGTGGTCACCGCCGCCGACCTGCCGCCCGGCCCGGACGGCACCCCGGACGGCGCCCCGGCCGGCCCGATCGTCGCCGACCGGCCGGTGCTGGCCGCGGGCGTGGTGCGCCACCACGGCGAGCCGATCGCCGCGGTGGCCGCCGACCACCCGGACACCGCCCGGCTGGCGGTCGGTCTGATCGCGGTCGACTACGAACCGCTGGAGGCCGTCACCGACCCCGAGCAGGCCTTCACCGCCCCGTCGCTGCACCCGGACGGCAACCTGTTCCGCCACCTGCCGCTGCGCACCGGGGACCCGGACGCGGCCGGCGAGATCATCATCGAGGGCCTCTACCAGGTCGGCCGTCAGGACCCGGCCCCGCTCGGCGCCGAGGCCGGGCTGGCCGTGCCGCGCCCGGACGGCGGCGTCGAACTGCACCTGTCCTCCACCGACCCGCACGGCGACCGCGACCGCACCGCCGCCTGCCTCGGCCTGGAGCCCGACCGGGTCCGACTGGTGGTCACCGGCGTGCCCGGGGCCACCACCGACCGCGAGGACCTCTCCTTCCAGGTCACCCTGGCGCTGCTGGCGCTGCGCACCGGCCGCCCGGTGAAGATGACCCTCACCCGCGAGGAGTCCTTCCACACCCACCCCTCGCGCCACCCCGCGCTGCTGCGCTACCGCCACCACGCCGACGCCGAGGGCACCCTGGTGAAGGTCGAGGCGCAGATCCTGCTGGACGGCGGCGCGTACGCGGACGTCTCCGCCGAGGCGCTGGCCGCCGCCACCGCGTTCTCGGTCGGCCCGTACGTCTGCCCGAACGTCTTCGTGGACGCCTGGGCGGTGCGCACCAACAACCCGCCGGCCGGGCGGATGCGCGGCGAGGGCGCGTTGCAGGCCTGCTTCGCCTACGAGTCGCAGCTGGACCAGCTGGCCGCCCGGATCGGCGTGGACCCGGTGGAGATCCGCCGCCGCAACGCGATGGCCACCGGCGACCCGATGCCCACCGGACAGGCCGTCACCTGCCCGGCGCCGGTCGGCGCGCTGCTGGAGGCCGTCGCGGCCGAGCCGCTGCCGGCCCTGCCGGTGGACGACCCGGACGCCGAGTGGCTGCTGCCGGGCGGGCCCGGTGGCGCCGGTGACCCGGCGGCGGTGCGACGCGGGATCGGCTACGCCGTCGGCATGGTGCACATGCTCGGCGCCGAGGGCGAGGACGAGGTCTCCACCGCCACCGTGCGGGTCAGCGGCGACCACGCCACGGTGATCTGCGCGGCCGTCGACTCCGGACAGGGCTTCGCCACGCTGGCCCGGCAGATCGTGCAGACCGTGCTGGGCGTCAGCGAGGTGTACATCGCGCCGGCCGACAGCGACCAGTCCATCGCCGGTCCCTCCGCCCGCGGCCGGCACACCTGGGTCTCCGGCGGCGCCGTCGAGCGCGCCGCGCTGATGGTCCGCCACCAGCTGCTCCAGCCGATCGCCGCCAACTTCGGGATGTCGGTGGAACTGCTGCAGATCGCCGACGGCAAGATCACTTCGTACGACGGGGTGCTCGGCATGCCGGTCGCCGAGGCGTTGGAGGGCAAGGAGCTCTGGGCGACGGCCCAGTGCCGCCCGCACCCCACCGAGCCGCTGGACGAGTCCGGGCAGGGCGACGCCTTCGTGTCGATCGCGTTCTGCGCGATGCGCGCGGTGGTGGACGTGGACATCGAGCTGGGCGCCGTCCGGGTGGTCGAGATGACGGTCGCCCAGGACGTCGGCCGGGCGCTGAACCCGCGGCAGATCGAGGACCGGATCGAGGCGGGCGTGGCCCAGGGCGTCGGCCTGGCGCTGCTGGAGGACCTGCGCACCGAGGGCGGCGTGCTGCTGAACCCCTCGCTCACCGGCTACCGGCTGCCCACCGCGCTGGACACCCCGCAGGTGCGGATCGCCGCCCTGCTGGAGGAGCGGGATGTGGTCGCCACCTTCGGGGCCAAGGCGGTCAGCGCCGCCCCCGCGGTGGTCGCCCCGGCGGCCGTGGCCGCCGCCGTCCGGGCGGCCACCGGGCTGCCGGTCGGCCGGCTGCCGATCCGGCCGGAGGACGCGGTCGCGGTCTGACGGCGGGGGGCGGCGGCTTCGGCCGACCGCCCCGGAAATACCGGAAACGGGAATTGCCGGTCGACGGAATGTCGACCGGCAATTCCATTTCCGGCGAGGCCATGACGGGAATCGAACCCGTGTACACCGCTTTGCAGACGGTTCCCTAAGCCACTCGGGCACACGGCCAGTGAATTCATAGTGGCGGAATGCGCGGGGGGCCGTCAACGGCGGAATGTAAATTCTGTATGGCGGCTTGTGCTACGGTCGGAACCAGGTGGTCGGTGCCCGGCCACCCCGGACGAGCGCGTCGTACCCGGTGACGACAAGACGGCGCAGTTCAGCGGCAATCCGGCCGCTGTGGACTGCGGAGGTAGGCCGTCATGGCATGGCTCGTCCTGATCATCTCGGGTGTCCTGGAGACCGTGTGGGCGGTGGCCCTGGAGTCGTCCAAGGGCTTTTCCCGACTCACCCCCAGCCTCGTCTTTGGTGTGGCCCTGCTGCTGAGCATGGGCGGCCTGGCGTACGCGATGCGCACCATTCCGATCGGCACCGGCTACGCGGTCTGGGTCGGCATCGGCGCGGTCGGCACCGCGCTCTACGGCATGGCCGTCCTGGGGGACGCGGTGACGGCGGCCCGGATCGGCTGCCTGCTGCTCATCGTCTCCGGCGTGGTCGGCCTGAAGGTGCTCCACTGACCGCCGCCTGAGCTTCCCCCTGACCCTGGTCCTAAGCCCTGCGGACTAGCTGATCACCGACTCGGGTCAGGGGTCATGAAGGCAGACGGCCCTTACGATGTTACGTATGACCACTGCCTCCCCCACCTCGGTCGACTCCGCCTCGATACCCTCCGAACCCGACCCCGGTGGCGGGGTCCTCAGCGGCCGCTACCGCGCTCTGACCCTGGGGATCGTGTCGGTGGTCCTGGTGATCGCCTTCGAGGCGACCGCCGTCAACACAGCGATGCCGACCGCGGCCCGCCAGCTGAACGGCATCGGGCTGTACGCCTTCGCCTTCTCCGGCTACTTCACCACCACGCTGTTCGCGCTGGTCGTCTCCGGACAGTGGTGCGACCGGCGCGGCCCGATGCAGCCGCTGTTCACCGGCATCGCGGTGTTCGGTGTGGGCCTGGTGGTGGCCGGGACGGCGCCGGGCATGTGGGTGTTCGTGGCAGGGCGGGCGATCCAGGGCCTGGGCGGCGGGCTGGTGATCGTCGCGCTGTACGTGGTGGTCGGCCGGGCCTTCCCGGAGCGGCTGCGGCCGGCGGTGTTCGCGGCCTTCTCCTCGGCCTGGGTGCTGCCCTCGATCATCGGGCCGCTGGTCTCCGGCGCGATCACCCAGCACCTCGGCTGGCGCTGGGTGTTCCTGGCCGTGCCGGTGCTGATCCTGCTGCCGCTGGCCGTGATGGGCCCCGCGCTGGCCCGCTCCGAGCGGGAGCACCCGGTGGCCAGGGGCGCGGACTTCGACCGCCGGCGCACCCTGCTGGCCGCGATGGCGGCGCTCGGTGCCGGCCTGCTGCAGTACGCGGGCGGGCGGCACGACCTGATCGGGCTGCTCCCCGGGGTCGTCGGGGCGGCGCTGCTGGTGCCGGCCGTCCTGGGGCTGCTGCCCCAGCGGACCCTGCGGGCCGGGCGGGGGCTGCCGGCGGTGATCCTGCTGCGCGGACTGGCGGCCGGGGCGTTCCTCGGGGCCGAGGCCTTCGTCCCGCTGATGATGACCACCGAGCGCGGCCTCTCGCCGACGATGTCGGGGCTCACCCTGACCAGCGGCGGGCTCACCTGGGCACTGGGCTCGTGGCTGCAGGGGCGGCCGGGGGCCGAGCGCTACCGCGAGGCGATGATCCGGGGCGGGTTCGTGCTGACCGCGGTGGCGATCGCGGGCGCCGCGCTGGTGCTGGTTCCGGCGGTGCCGGCCTGGGTGGCGGCGGTGGCCTGGGGCGTCGGCGGCATCGGGATGGGACTGACGGTCGCGAGCGTCAGCGTGCTGATGATGAAGCTCTCCGCGCCGGAGGACGCCGGGGTGAACTCGGCGGCCCTGCAGATGAGCGACGCGCTGGGCAACGTCCTGCTGACGGGCCTGGCGGGGGTGATGTTCGCGGTGCTGGGCGGCGGCTCGCTCGCCGCCGCCCACGAGGGCGCCGGGGCCACCGCCTCATCCGGGGCCGCCGGCTCGCCCGTGGCGTTCGCGGTGATCCTGCTGGCCATGGCCGGCGTGGCGCTGCTGGGGGCGCTGCTCGCCGGCCGGGTCCGGGCCAGGTCCTGAGGGTCAGCCGGCAGCGGCGGCGGAGGGCACCGGCGGTGCCCCGGGGGTGCCGAGGAAGGCCTCCCAGCCGCCGGTCGGCGCCTGGCCCGGGGCGAGGCCCTGGAGCTTGCGCAGGACCGCCTGGTCCTGGGCGTCCAGCCAGTCCACCAGTTGGCGGAACGAGACCAGCCGGACCTCCGGCTTGTCCGCGATCGTCCGGAGCGCGTCCTCGACGGCGTTCATGTAGATGCCGCCGTTCCACTCCTCGAAGTGGTTGCCGATGACGTACGGCGCCCGGTTGCCGTTGTAGGTGCGGTCGAAGCCCAGCAGGTAGGAGTCGCGGGCCTGGGCCTGGAAGCCCGGGTAGAGCGCCGGATCGGCCTTGGTGTTGGGGCCGCACTGGTTGTACATGATGTTGTAGTCCATCGACAGCACCTGGAAGGTGTGCCCGGGGAAGGGGATGGACTGCAGCGGGAGGTCCCAGAGCGCGCCGCCCTGGATCTTCTGCGGCCACACCTGGGTGCCGTTGCCGCTGCTGTCGTAGCGCCAGCCGCGCTTGACCGCGGTGGGCAGCAGGTTGCGCTGGCCCTCCAGGCAGGGCGTGCGGCTGCCGATCAGCTCCCTGCGGTAGTCGAAGGGCAGCGCCGGCAGGTCGGTGAAGCCGGTGTTGGTGCGCCAGTTCGTCACGAAGTCCATGGCCTGCTGGATCTCGCTGTCCCACTCCTCCGGGGACCACTTGCCGACGCCGGTGTCGCCGCAGAAGTGGCCGTTGAAGTGGGTGCCGATCTCGTGGCCCTCCAGCCAGGCCGCGTGCACGTTCTCCAGGGTGTCGTGGATGTGCTGGTCGGTGAGGTAGCCGATCTCGGAGGCGCCGACCTTGTGCTGCGGGGGGCGGTAGAGGTCCTTCTTGGACTCGGGCAGCAGGTAGAGGCCGCTGAGGAAGAAGGTCATCGAGGCGTTGTGCTCCTGCGCCAGCCGGCGGAAGCGGGCGAACAGGCCGTTGTCGAGTTCGCCGGCGCCGTCCCAGGAGAAGACCACGAACTGCGGTGGCCGTTCGCCGGCCTTGAGCCGCTCGGGGGTGGGCTGGTGGGGCTGGGCCCCGGTGTCGGAGGTGGAGCCGTCGCCGATCAGGACGGCCTGCTGCTCGGTGGCGTCGGTGGGGTCGGGACTCTGGTCGACGGCCGCGCTGCTGGGGGGAACGGCCGAACCGATCATCGGCTTGTCGGCGCTGTTGCTTCCGCAGCCGGTCGCCAGGGTGGCGGCGGAGGCCGCACCGGCGGCCAGCAGGGTGCGGCGTGAGAGAGCGGCCATGGTCACTCCGTTCATGAGGCGTTCGGCAGGCGTTCAGGCGTGCGGAAATCCGGTCGGACAAGTGGGGTGATAGAACCCGTGACCGGGTCAGCATGGCAGCCGGGCTCGAACGGTCGGCGAGGCGCCACCGGCGGTCGGCATCGATCGCCCGATTGACGCAACCGGACCGGCCCCCCGCGCCGTCGAAGCTCGTACCGAGGCGTTCCGGTGGCGCCGTCACCTGGGAAACGGCCGTCGCGTTCCGTCACCGGATGCCCACGGGGAGCGCGGATTCGGGCGGTTGCCCTGCCGATCGGGGGGTGTCATTACGCCCATCGTGTGGACGTGCTTTAAGGTCCGATCCGATTGAATTGTTTCCCAGGAAACTCCCAGGATCGGGAATCCGTCGGTAGAGGGGAGCGCCCGTGGGCGTCCAGCAGAGCAGGAGCCCGTGGCCGGGTACCCTGGCGGCCGGTGCCGCGCTGGTGCTCGGCGCCTGGCTGCTGCACGACGGCGGGCAGGGCGCGCTGCCGCCCGCCCCCGGCGGCACCCAGACGCTGTCCGGCTTCGCCCCGGTCTCCGTCGTCCCGCCGCTGGGCCCGTCCGACCCCACCCGCATCCGCATCCCGGCCGTCCGGCTGGACGCCCCGGTCACCGCGCTCGGGCTCGACCCCGACGGCCACCTCCAGGCCCCGCCGGAGGCGGACCGCAACCTGGCGGGCTGGTACCGCGGCGGGGCCAGCCCCGGGCAGCGCGGCACCGCCATCCTGGACGGGCACGTCGACAACAAGGCCGGCCCGGCCGTCTTCTACAACCTGGGGGCGCTCCGGCGCGGAGACCGGATCGAGATCGCCCGCGCGGACGGCGCCGTCGCCGTCTACCAGCTGTACGCCATCGAAGTGCACGACCGAAAGGACTTCCCGGACGACCGGGTCTACCGCCAGGCCGCCGACGCTCAGCTGCGGGTCATCACCTGCGGCGGCGCGTACAGCGCCGAGCACGGCTACGAGGGCAACGTCGTCGCCTACGGCTTCCTGGCCGACACCACCCGGCCGGGCAAAGCCGCATGACCACGCTGACCCTCGCCACCCGCTGGAACCCGATCGACTGGCCGCTCACCCACGGCCCGATCCCGTACGCCGTGCTCGCCGCGGGCTGGGGGTCGCTGGTCCTGCTCGCGTTCTCCCGCCACGAACGCTGGCGGGCCCCGCGCCTCTTCGGCGCCCTGATGCTGGCCGGAACGCTCACCGCCCTGGTGAAGCTCGGTGTCGACGGCTGGTGGCACCCCTTCCCGGAGGGAACCCCGGACTTCGTCCTGCGCTGGATAGCCGTCGCGCTGTTCGCGATATCCCTGGTCTGCTTCCGCGCGCCGCTGCTCGCCGTCCGCCGCCGGCTGCTGGCGACCGGCGCCGCCGTCCTGGTGCTGCTGATGGCCGCCTCGCAGGTCAACCGGGGCTTCGACCAGTACCCGACCGCCCGGGCCATGCTGGTGCCCGGGGTCCAGGCGCTGACCACGGGCAAGGTGGCCAGCACCGTCGCCGCCACGCCCGGCAAGCCCGTCGAGGAGCTCTGGCACGCGCCGCCCGGCCTGCCCGCGAAGGGCACCCTCTCCACGGTGACCATCCCCGGCACCAAGTCCGGCTTCACGGCCCGCGACGGGTACGTCTACCTGCCGCCCGCCTACCAGGCCAACCCCCGGCCGCTGCTGCCCGTCGTGGTGCTGCTGCCCGGCCAGCCCGGCGCCCCGGTGGACTGGGTCACCTCCGGGGCCATCCAGGAGACCCTGGACGCCTTCGCCGCCGACCACCAGGGCCTCGCCCCGATCGTGGTGGTCGCCGACCCCACCGGCAGCCCGTTCACCAACACGCTCTGCATGGACTCCCGGATCGCCAAGGCGCACACCTACCTGGCCGATGACGTCCCGGACTGGATCCACCACAACCTGCAGACCGCCACCGGCCGGGGCGCCTTCGCCATCGGCGGGCTCTCGCTCGGCGGCACCTGCTCGCTCCAGCTGGCCGTCAACGCGCCCGGGGTCTACGGCACCTTCCTGGACATCTCCGGCCAGGACGAGCCCACCCTGGGCGAACGCGGCGAGACCGTCGACAAGGCCTTCGGCGGCGACGAGGCCGCGTTCGACGCCGTCGACCCGGTGCACGTCATGGCCCGGCAGAAGTTCCCCGACACCGCAGGCATGTTCGTGGTCGGCGCCAACGACCCGGACTTCCGACCCATGCAGGAGAAGGCCTATGCGGCGGCACAGGCGGCCGGAATGAAGGTCGGCTACCAGACCATCCCCGGCTGGCACAGCTGGGTCGTGTTCCGCCAGGCCTTCGAACAGAACCTGGCCTGGCTCTCCCAGCAGACCGGGCTGATCCGGTGATCCGGCTCCCCGCGGCCCCCGCGCCGGCCAAGGAGCAGGAGTGGCCGTCGGACCGCGCGCCGGTCGCCGGGACGCCGGAGCCGCGCCCGCAGCGGGCCTGGCGGGCGACCCGCACGTTCGGCGTCTGGCTGCGCTCGGCGCCGCTCACCCTGGTGCTGCTGGCCGGGCTCTGGGCGCTCGGCGCGGCCACCGGCAGCCTGGCCCACGGGCCGTCCGAGCGGCTGCTCGACCGGGTCGGGGCCGGCGTGCCCACCCTCGCCGAGGGCCACTGGTGGACGCCGTTCACCTCGCTGTTCTGGTGCTCCGGCCTGGGCTCGTACGTCTTCACCAGCCTGCTGCTGGTCCTGGTCGGTCCGGCCGCCGAGCACCGGCTCGGGTGGCTGCGCACGCTCGCGGTGCTGGTCGGCGGACAGCTGGCGGGCACCCTGCTCGGCACCGGGCTGATCGCGGCCGGCTCCCGGGTCGGCGAGCAGTGGACCGTCTCGGTGGCCGACCAGACCTCGGTCGGCCCCGGCGTCGGCCTGTTCGCGCTGGCCGGGGTGCTCGGCTACCGGCTCACCGTGCTCTGGCGCCGCCGGCTGCACCTGCTGGTGCTGCTCGCCCCGCTGGTCATGACGCTGTACGTGGGCCACCTGCAGAGCGTCCAGCGGTGCGCCGCCGCGTTCGTCGGGCTGGGCGCCGGCGCGCTGCTCGCCCGGGGCGGGCTGCACCTGCGCACCCACCGCTCCTCGCACTCCGAGACCCGGGTGCTGGTGGCGCTCTGCCTGGTCGCCGCCGCCCTCGGGCCGCTGATCGCCTCGCTGTACGACAACGCCAGCGGGCCGTTCAACACCTTCTCCGAGCTGTACTTCTCGCACCGGCTCAGCCCGGAGGAGGTGGCCGACTTCTGCGCGCTGTCGGCGCACGACTGCGCCCGCGCGCACGCCGTCGAGCGGATCTTCGACACTCCTGGCCGGCTGATGGCCGCGCTGTTCCCGGCGCTGCTGCTGGTCCTGGCCGAGGGGCTGCGCCGGGGGCTGCGGTTCGCCTGGCGGATCACCGTCGCCACCGAACTGCTCTGGGCGGCGCTGCTGGGCTGGCTGTACCTCGACTCCGGCCCGGTCAGCGGCGACGTGGTCCAGTACTTCGTCGAGGCGCTGCTGCTGCCGCTGCTCACCCTCGGCCTGCTGCTGGCCACCCGGCAGCGCTTCCGGCTGCGGCTGGCCGGCCGGGCGGTGCTGCGGCTGGGCGCGCTGCTCGGCGGCGCCGCCCTGGCGGCCTCGGCCGCGTACGTGGGGCTCGGGCGCCTCGCGGCCGACCAGTTCGAGCCGGGGGCGAACATCCGCCGGCTGCTGCACGGGCTGCCCGCGCAGTTCCTGCCGCCCGCCTACAACGACCTGCTGCCGGACTACCCGATCGCGGTCGGCCCGGTGGCGCTGTTCCTGGAGACGTACTGCGGGCTGGCCTTCTGGGTCGTCGCGCTGACCACGCTGCTGCTGGCCTTCCGCCGGCCGGTGCTGCACACCGACGCGGAGGCGGCCGCCCGGGCCAGGGCGCTGCTCACCGCGTACGGCGGCGGGACGCTGTCCTTCATCACCACCTGGGACGGCAACCACTACTGGTTCGACGAGGAGGGCCGGGCGGCCGTCGCCTACCGGGTGCACAACACGGTGGCGCTGACCACCGGCGATCCGTTCGGCGCGCCGGAGGCCCGGGCCCGGGCGGTGGCCGGGTTCGCCCGGTTCTGCGACCAGCGCGGCTGGACCCCGTGCTTCTACAGCGTCTCCCCGCAGACCCGGGAGGCCGCCGCGCAGCTCGGCTGGCGCTCGGTGCAGGTCGCCGAGGACACCGTGGTGGCGCTGCCCGAGCTGGCCTTCACCGGCCGCAAGTGGCAGGACATCCGGACCGCGCTGAACAAGGCCGGCAAGCAGGGCATCACCGCCGAGTGGTGGTCCCACCACGAGGCGCCGCGCGCGCTGCGGGACCAGATCCGGGCGATCTCCGAGGAGTGGGTGTCCGAGAAGGGCCTGCCCGAGATGGGCTTCACGCTCGGCGGACTGGAGGAGCTGGACGACCCGGACGTGCGGGTGCTGATCGCGGTGGACGAGCAGCGCGTCGTGCACGGGCTGACCAGCTGGATGCCGGTGTACGAGAACGGCGTGCCGGTCGGCTGGACGCTGGACTTCATGCGCCGGCGCTCGGACGGCTTCCGCGGCGTCAACGAGTTCCTGATCGCCTCGGCCGCGCTGGGCTTCAAGGAGGAGGGCGCGCGCTTCCTGTCGCTGTCCGGCGCGCCGCTGGCCCGTTCCGGGCAGGACGAGGAGCCCTCCGGCCTGCAGCGGATGCTGGACTGGATGGGACGGGTGCTGGAGCCGGTGTACGGCTTCCGCTCGCTGCTCGCGTTCAAGGCGAAGTTCCAGCCGGAGTACCGGCCGATGTACATGGCCTACCCCGACCCCGCCGCGCTGCCGAGCATCACCAGGGCGATCGGCAAGGCGTACCTGCCGCACCTGACGCCGGCGCAGGGCGTCCGGCTGATGCGCAGGCTGTCGGGCTGAGGCGCCCCGGGCCCGGGTGACGGCCGGAAGCGCGGCGGCGCCCCCGGACGCCGGCCCCGCGCGCCGCTCAGCCGAGCAGCTCGGCGAGCGCGCGGTCGGCGTCCAGGTGCAGGTGCTCCTCGCCCTCGGGGACGAGCAGCCGGCTGCGCCACAGGAAGCGGCGCAGGTCGGTGGTGTCGAACTGGAGCAGTGCGGTGCCCTCCGGCGCCCGCAGCTCGACCATGGTGCGCCGGCCGACCGCGGGCCGGACGTGGACGTCGCCGACGCCGGCCGGCAGCTCCAGGCCGGCCGAGAGCAGCTGGCGGGCGAAGACCCAGACGATGTCGTCGGTGCCGTCCGAGCCCGCGCCGCCGTCGGCCGGTTCGTCCAGCGAGAACTCGGCGGGGAAGGCCATCCGGACGGCGAGCGGGTCCTCCGGCAGGTAGCTCAGGAGCACCCGCAGCCGGACGGAGCGGTGGAGCGAGAGGATCAGACGGGCCTGGACGGTCTCTTCGGCGGCGGTGTGCACGGCGAGTCCCTTCGGGTCGGTGTGAGGCCGGTCGACAAGGGGGAGGGTTGGGGCGGCCTCACCCTGGTGAGAGTCCCGGGGCCGGCCATGATTACTCGGTTTCGGAACTGATCGGATGTGATCCGGGTCACGTCGATTTCCGGCCGCCCGGGCCCGGCGCGTCGCCTCGCCTGGCCGCCCCGACGGCGCCGGGCCGGTACGCTGGGCGGGTTGTCCGATCGCCGCCCTTCCGTGGGCCGGGGCTGAGAAACCGCCCCTGACCTGCGATGATCCCCCCTCGGAGACCGTGAGTACTGCCGCCGCCTCCTCGATGCCGCTGTTCTCCGACGTGCCGGAGCCGCAGGCGCCCGCCCGGGGCGCCGGACCCGCCGCGTCCGCCGCCTCGCACCACCTCTCGCCGGCCTTCCCCGGCCGCGCCCCCTGGGGCACCGCGGGCAAGCTGCGGGCCTGGCAGCAGGGCGCGCTGGACAGGTACATCGAGACGCAGCCGCGCGACTTCCTCGCGGTCGCCACCCCGGGCGCCGGTAAGACCACCTTCGCGCTCACCCTGGCCTCGTACCTGCTGCACAACCACCTGGTGCAGCAGGTGACCGTCGTCGCGCCGACCGAGCACCTGAAGAAGCAGTGGGCCGAGGCCGCCGCACGCATAGGCATCCGGCTCGACCCGGCCTACTCCTCCGGCCCGCTCTCCCGGGACTATCACGGCATCGTGGTCACCTACGCGGGCGTCGGGGTCAACCCGATGCTGCACCGCAACCGGACCGAGGGGCGCAAGACCCTCGTGATCATGGACGAGATCCACCACGCCGGCGACTCCAAGTCCTGGGGCGAGGCCTGCTTCGAGGCCTTCGAGCCGGCCACCCGCCGGCTGGCGCTGACCGGGACGCCGTTCCGCTCCGACACCAACCCGATCCCGTTCGTCCAGTACGAGGCCGGCGGCGACGGCATCCGCAAGTCCGTCGCCGACTACACCTACGGCTACGGGCACGCGCTCGCCGACCACGTCGTCCGCCCGGTGATCTTCCTCAGCTACAGCGGCAACATGCGCTGGCGCACCAAGTCCGGTGACGAGCTGGAGGCCCGGCTCGGCGAGCCGATGACCAAGGACCTGATCGCCCAGGCCTGGCGCACCGCGCTGGCCCCGCAGGGCGAGTGGATCCCGTCCGTGCTGCAGGCCGCCGACCGGCGGCTGTCCGAGGTCCGCAAGGCGATCCCGGACGCCGGCGGGCTGGTCATCGCCACCGACCAGAACACCGCGCGGGCCTACGCCAAGATCCTGCGCGAGATCTCCGGCGAGAAGGCCACCGTGGTGCTCTCCGACGAGACCGAGGCCTCCCAGCGGATCTCCGACTACGCGGCCGGGGACTCGCGCTGGATGGTCGCGGTCCGGATGGTGTCCGAAGGCGTCGACGTGCCCCGGCTGTGCGTCGGGGTGTACGCCACCTCGATCTCCACCCCGCTGTTCTTCGCCCAGGCCGTCGGCCGCTTCGTGCGAGCCCGCAAGCGCGGCGAGACCGCCTCGGTGTTCCTGCCCACCATCCCGACGCTGCTCGGCTTCGCCAACGAGATGGAGGTCCAGCGCGACCACGTGCTGGACCGGCCGAAGAAGGAGGGCGAGGGCCTCTTCGACGAGGAGGACCGGCTGCTCGCCGAGGCCGAGCGGGCCGACGACGGGCCGGACGGCGCCGGCGGCGACGAGTTCTCCTACGAGGCGATCGGCTCCGACGCGGTCTTCGACCGGGTGCTGTACAACTCCATGGAGTTCGGCATGCAGGCCCACCCGGGGAGCGAGGAGGAGGACGACTACCTCGGCATCCCGGGCCTGCTGGAGCCGGACCAGGTGCAGATGCTGCTGCAGAAGCGCCAGCACCGGCAGATCCAGCGCAGCAAGGGCAAGCCCGCCGAGGAGGCCGACCTGCTGGAGCTGCCGGCCGAGCAGCGGCCGGTCGTCACCCACCAGGAACTCCGGGAGCTGCGCAAGGAGCTGAACGCGCTGGTGGCCGCCTGGCACCACCGCACCGACCAGCCGCACGGCACCGTCCACAACGAGCTGCGCCGCCAGTGCGGCGGCCCGCTGACCGCGCAGGCCACCGCCAACCAGCTGAAGGCGCGGATCGCCAAGATCCGCGAGTGGGCGAAGTAGCCGCGGAACCAGGAGAGGGAACGGTACGGCGCGCGGGAGCGCGCCGGCCGCCCCGCTCCCGCGTGTCCGGACTCCGGAGCGCGGCCGGACCGACGCGCTGACGGGCCCGGAGAAATGCGGGCATTTGTCCCGGTTCATTCGCGCTGTTGAAGTCGATCACGCCCGAATTTTGGACAACCACTTCCGTCACGACATTTCCTTCACTACCTTTCCCCCACGCTCTTCCACCGGGCAACCCCCACAGGACGGGCGCCGCAGGACCGCACGCACGTCAAGGACGACACCGCGAGCGGTCCGAGCGCGGCCACCCCACCTGCGCGCGACACCGAACCCGGTCCGGCGCCGCCTGCCCCCGCGAGCGCCGCGGAAAGGATGCCCGTCGTGACTGCCGAGACCTCCCAGACCCTGGACCGTGGCGTCCGGGTCCTCAAACTCCTCGCCGACTCCGAGCGCGGGCTCACCGTCACCGAGCTGGCCGCCCGACTGGCCGTCAACCGCACCGTCGTCTACCGGCTGCTGGCCACCCTGGAACAGCACGGCCTGGTCCGCCGGGACATCGGCGGCCGCGCCCGGGTCGGCCTGGGCGTCCTGCGCCTGGCCCACCGGGTGCACCCGCTGCTGCGCGAGGCCGCGCTGCCGGCCCTGCGCAGCCTGGCCGAGGACCTCGGCGCCACCGCCCACCTCACCCTGGTGGACGGCAACGAGGCGCTGGCCGTCGCCGTGGTCGAGCCGAGCTGGACCGACTTCCACGTCGCCTACCGCACCGGGCTGCGCCACCCGCTCGGCGAGAGCGCCGCCGGCCGGGCCATCCTGGAGGCGCGCACCTTCCCCAGCCAGCGCCGGCCGGAGCAGGGCTTCGTCATCACCCGTGCGGAGGAGCAGTCCGGGGCCTGCGGCGCGGCCGCCGCGCTGATCGGACTGAGCGGCATCGAGGGCAGCGTCGGCGTGGTGATGCTGAACGGGCTGGTCCCCGAGCGGGTCGGCCCCCGGGTGGTGGAGGCGGCGACCGAGGTGGCCGACGCGCTGCGGTAGGCCGGTACGGGCCCCGGTGTGTTTGGATTCCCCTTGTGTCCGACACCAAGCTGCCCAAGGCCCTCACCTCCCCGCGGACCCGCGCGCTCACGCTCTGCGGCGTGCTGGTCGCCGCGCTGTTCGGCGTGGCCGCCTTCGTCCCGCTGCCGTACACGCTGACCTGGCCGGGCCTGACCGCGGACACCCTCGGCACGTACAAGGACAAGCCGGTCCTCACCGTGACCGGGGCGCCGCTGCGCACCACCGAGGGCGAGCTGCGGATGGTCACCATCTCGGCCACCAACCCGGGGGAGAAGACCACCTTCTGGCGCGCGCTCCAGGCCTGGTTCGACCAGGGCGAGGCGGTACGCCCGACCGACACGGTCTACCAGCCGGGCAACCCGGCCAAGGCCGAGGAGCAGACCGCCCAGCAGATGGCCGAGTCGCAGGACAGTGCCACCGCCGCCGCGCTCGGCTACCTCCACCTCTCGCCGGACCAGGTCAAGGTGAAGGTCGACCTGGGCGACGTCGGCGGCCCGAGCGCCGGGCAGATGCTGGCGCTGGGCATCATCGACAAGCTCGCCGGCGACGGCAAGGGCGGCGACCTCACCGGCGGGCTCACGATCGCGGGCACCGGCACCATCGACGACCACGGAGTCGTCGGCGCGGTCGGCGGCGTCCCGCTCAAGACCCAGGCGGCCGCCCGGGACGGCGCGACGGTGTTCCTGCTGCCCAAGGACGAGTGCACGGACGCCAAGGTCAACACGCCCAAGACACTGCGCCTGGTGCCGGTCGGCACGCTCGGCGAGGCGGTCTCGGCACTGGAGGCGCTGAAGAGCGGCGGCAGCGTCCCCAGCTGCTGACCGGGACGCGGCCGCTGCCGTCGGGCGTGGGCCCTACTCGGCGGCGGCCTGGTCCACCAGCGGCAGGATGCGGTACGGCACCGGGTTCTCCAGCGCGATCGCGGTGGCCGAGCGGACGATCCCGTCGAAGCCCACCACCCGGTCGATCACCCGTTGCAGATCGGCGTTGGAACGGGCCACGATCCGCACCATCATGTCCCCGGCCCCGGTGATGGTGTGCAGTTCCAGCACCTCCGGCACGTTCGCCAGGTGCGTCCGGACGTCGGCGCCCTGGCCCTGCGAGATCTCCAGGGTGGCGAAGGCCGTCACCGGGTAGCCGAGCGCCGCCGGGTCGACCTCCGGGCCGAAGCCGCCGATCACCCCCTTGGCCTGCAACCGGTCCAGCCGGGCCTGCACGGTGCCCCGGGCGACCTGGAGCCGGCGCGAGCACTCCAGCACCCCGATCCGGGGCTCCTCGGCGAGCAGCCGGATCAGCCGGCCGTCCAGCGCGTCGATCGAGTCGTTCCCGCCGCCCGTCCCGGGGGCGGCCGAAGCACCCGGCGGGGCAGGGGAGTTGGGCGAGCCGGGGGAGCTCGGGGACTGGGCGGGGGGCATCGCGGCTCCGTCCTCCGGTGGGCATTCTGTACAGCGGCGCCGCCGATTCTCCCGCCCCGGCGCGCAGCTTGACCAGGAGGAAACGGAACAGTTGCGCGCCGGTCGGCTCGGCGCCACCCTCCAGCCACAACGCCGTGCGCCGGGCCCCACCCCGGCGCACGGTCGCACCCGCCGTGGTCCGCACACCTACCGGGAGGGCCGTCATGACCGACACCGCCGCCGAACCCGTCCTGCTCGCCGCAGGGCCCGGAGAGTCCGACCCCCTCCCGATGGGCCGCGCCGACGCGGTGGTCTTCGCGGTCGGCGACGCCGAGCGGGCCGCCCGCCGCTACACCGCCGCGCTCGGACTGCGCTGTACCGCGTACGCCGGGCCGGAGACCGGGGAGCCGGAGACGGTCTCGTACGTGCTGGACGCGCCCGGGACCAGGATCGTGCTCACCTCGCTGGTCCAGGTGATCGGCCCGCGCGGCCGGGAGCTGGCCGCGCACCTGGCCCGGCACGGCGACGGGGTGCTGGACCTCGCGGTGAGCGTGCCGGACGTCTTCTACGCCTACGACTACGCGGTGGACCGGGGCGCCCTGTCGCTGGCCGAGCCGTACGAGGCGCGGGACCGCTTCGGCGCGGTGGTGCTCGCGACGATCGGGGTGCCGGGCGGGACCAGGCACACCCTGGTCGACCGGTCCGGCTACGCCGGGCCGTACCTGCCGGGCTACCTGCCGATCGAGACCTGGTGACGGGGGCTCAGCGGACGGCCGTCTCGACCACCGGCGGGTGGCCGTTCCAGTAGACGAAGACCGAGTTGGCCTGCTCGCCCTTGGTGAAGTCCACCCGCATCCACTGGTCGCCGTTCCACACCTGCATCTGCCAGCCCGGGTCGGGGGTGGCGGAGACCAGCGAGGCCTTGTCGGGGCGGATGTCCAGGGCGACCTTGCCGCCCGGCACCGGGTAGCTCTTCACGGAGGACACCGCCGTGGTGGTGGCGGGGGTGGGGCGGCGGGTGGCCGGCGGGGAGGCGGCGGCGAGGGTGGTGGCGGGGGCCGGCCCGCGCGTCGTCGTGGCGGCGGTCGGGGAGGCGGGCGGTGGGGTTGGGGCTCCGGTCGGGGTGGCCGACCGCGGCTGGTCGGGGGTGACGGTCGCGGTGTGCGGCGTGCCGTCGGCTCTCGGCGAGGGCAGCGGCAGGGCCGTGGGCTGCTCGAACGCGGCGCCGGTCAGCACCGCGTGCACGCCGAGCCAGGACAGCGCCACCGCCGCCCCGGTGGCCGCCGCCCAGGCGCCGAGCTGTACCAGTCCGTTCCGCATCGTCCGCTCATCCTGCCGTATTCCGGGCCCGCGCAGCCGGGCAGCCCCGTTATTAGTCAGGGGAGTTGCACAATGTCCGGAGGCCGCCCCGAGGCCACCCCGAGGTACAGACCACTGCCCGTCGATGCCGTACCGTGCAGGGCCATGGCAACAGTGCTCGTGGTCGAGGACGACCCTTTCGTACGCTCCGCCCTCATCCGGCACCTGACCGACACCGGTCACGCGGTCCGCAGCGTGGGCACGGCACTCGAGGCGCTGCGGGAGGTCGCCCAGGTCGGCTGTGACCTGGTGATCCTCGACCTGGGCCTGCCGGACCTGGACGGCAGCGAGGCACTCAAGATGATCCGGGGCCTGACCAATGTGCCGGTGATCATCTCGACCGCCCGCGACGACGAGGCCGAGATCGTCCGGCTGCTCAACGACGGCGCCGACGACTACCTGGTGAAACCTTTCTCCGGGGAACACCTCAGCGCCCGGATGACCGCCGTGCTGCGCCGGCTCGGCGGCGCCGCCCCCGTCGCCCAGGTACTGCGGGTCGGCGGCCTCGCCATCGACCTCCAGCGCCGCGAGGCCTCGCTGGACGGGCGGCTGCTCGACCTGACCCGCCGTGAGTTCGACCTGCTGGCCTTCCTGGCCGGGCGCCCCGGCGTCGTGGTGCCGCGCAAGGAGATCCTGGCCGAGGTCTGGCAGCAGACCTACGGCGGCGACCAGACCATCGACGTCCACCTGTCCTGGCTGCGCCGCAAGCTCGGCGAGACCGCCTCCAGCCCCCGCTACCTGCACACCGTCCGGGGAGTCGGGGTCCGGCTGGAGGCCGCCGGGGGACTGGCGGAGCACCGGACATGAGGAGGTTCGGGCGCTCGCTGCGCTGGGCCCTGATCAAGGCCGCCGTCGCCGGGACCACCATGGTCGCGCTGGCCTTCCTCATCCCGCTCGGCCTGATGGTCCAGCAGACCGCCCGGGACCACGCCTTCACCGCCGCCGAGCGGCAGGCCGCCGCGCTCGGCCCGGCCCTCGCCATCACCACCGACCAGATCGCCATCGACCGCGCCCTGGCCAGCACCGACGCCGGCGGGCAGGGCCGGATGGCGGTCCACCTGCCCGCCCCGGCCGCCCCGGACGCGCTCCCCGGCGCGGGCGGCCCCGGCGGGCCCACCATCGGCGAGGCCCGGGCCGCCGCCGGCGACGTGTCCACCGCCGGAGGCCAGGGCCGCTCCTTCACCGTCGAGGTGCCCGGCGGCTACGCGCTGCTCCAGCCGGTCGCGGTGGACACCGGGCGCACCGCCGTGGTCGAGGTGTTCGTCGCCGACGGCGACCTCACCCGCGGCGTCTCCACCGCCTGGCTGGTGCTCTCGGGCGTCGCGCTCGGCCTGGTCGCCATCTCGGTCCTGGTCGCCGACCGGATGGGCGGCCGGATCGTGGCCTCCGCCCGGCGGCTCGCCGGCGCCGCCCGCTCGCTCGGCGCCGGAAACCTCGCCGTACGGGTCCCCGTGGACGGCAAGCAGGCCGCCGGCAGCCCCGAGGAACTGCGCGAGGCCGCCCACGCGTTCAACACCATGGCCGACCGGGTGGTCCAACTCCTCGCCGCCGAACGGGAACTGGCCGCCGACCTGTCCCACCGGCTGCGCACCCCGCTGACCGTGCTGCGGCTCAACGCCGCCTCGCTCGGCGAGGGCGACGCCGCCGACGCCACCCGGCACGCGGTCTCCCAACTGGAGCGCGAGGTCGACCAGATCATCCGCTCGGCCCGCCGCGACCCCGAGGACGCGCCCGCCGTCGCGGTCGGCTGCGACGTCGCCGAGGTGATCCGCGAACGGGTCGGCTTCTGGTCCGCGCTGGCCGAGGACGAGGGGCGCCGCTGGCAACTGGCCGGCGCCGACCAGGTGACGCCCGTCCCGGTCCAACGCGCCGACCTGGCCGCCACCGTCGACGCGCTGCTCGGCAACGTCTTCCGGCACACCGCCGTCGGCACCGCCTTCTCGGTGGACGTGCTCGCCACCGAGACCTCGGTGATCGTCCTGGTCGGCGACGCCGGCCCCGGCTTCAGCGACCCGGCCGCCGCCCTCAAACGCGGCGAGGGCCACGGCGGCGAGGGCTCCACCGGCCTCGGCCTCGACATCGTCCGCAAACTCGCCGAATCCACCGGCGGCGACCTGGCGCTCGGCCGCTCCGCCGTGCTCGGCGGCGCCGAGATCCGGCTGCGGCTGCGGACCCGCCCGGACGGCACCCCCGCGCGGGCGGGGCGGCGGCGCGGCCGGGGCGCGCTGTTCCAGAAGTGACCGCTTCCCCGACCGCTTCCCCCGGCTGTTTCCCCGGCTGTTCCCGCGGCCGTTCGCTCGGCCGCTTCCTCGACCGCTCCTTCGGCTGCCCCCTTGGCTGTTCTCTCGGTCTCGGCCGAAGCCCGGGGAACCGTGGCGGCCGGTCTTCGTGCGCGCCTGACTCCCTGTCGGCTTCGGGATCTTCCTTAAGCGCGTCCTAAGGGAGTTCTTCCCCTCGCTCAGCCCCCCGGTTCGGCCCCCCGGCCGCCGCTAGCGTCGGTCGCGCCGGTCACCCGACCGAGCCGGGCCGGCCGCCCGGACGTCCGCACGCACCCGCGCCCGGACCGCGGCCGACCGACGGCACCCCGGAGGTAACGCGCCATGACCACCCAGCCCAACCGCCGCCCAGGCCGCCGCAGGCGCAGCCGCAAGGGCGCGATCGTCGGGGCCTCGGCGGTCGCCGCCGCCCTGGTCGCGGGCGGTGTCGTCGTCCTCGCCTCCTCGGCCAGCGCCGCCTCGCTCGGCGCCGTCTACAGCCGGACCAGCAGCTGGGACTCCGGCTACACCGGCCAGTACCTGGTCACCAATCCGGACAGCGGCCCGATCGAGGACTGGACGCTCAGCTTCGACCTCCCGGCCGGGGCGAAGATCGACTCGCTGTGGAACGCCACCTTCACCGCCGCCGGCCAGCACGTCACCGTCAGGCCGGAGGCGTGGAGCAAGCGGCTGGAGCCCGGCAAGAGCGTGGTGGTCGGCTTCGTCGCCCAGGGCGCCGGCGCCGCGCAGGCCGAGCCCGGCAACTGCCTGATCAACAACACCTCCTGCAAGGCCGGTGACGGCACCGCGCCCACCCCCTCGGGCCGCCCCACCACCACCGCGCCGACCAGTCCGGTACCGACCGGCCCCGTGTCGACCGGTTCGGTGCCGACCAGCTCGGTGTCGACCACTCCCCGGCCGACCGGGACCGGCACCGCGGCCCCCTCCCCCACGGGGACCGCGAGTGCCACCCCCTCGGCGAAGCCGACCACCCCGGCTCCGACCCCCACCCCGACCGCCACCCCCACGGCGACCGGTGTGCCCGTACCCCCGGCCGGCGCCGGGGCCGGCTTCGCCCCGTACGTCGACACCTCGCTCTACCCGCCGTACGACCTGGTCGCCACCGCCAAGGCCACCGGGGTCAAGAACTACACCCTCGCCTTCGTGGTGTCCGGCGGCGGCTGCCAGCCCAAGTGGGGCGGCGTCAGCGACCTGTCCGCCGACGCGGTGGCCGCCCAGATCGGCGCCCTGCGGGCGATCGGCGGCGACGTCCGGGTCTCCTTCGGCGGCGCCAACGGCAGCGAGCTGGCCCTCGCCTGCGGCTCCACCGCCGACCTGGCCGCCGTCTACCAGAAGACCGTCGACGCCTACGGCCTGACCAGGCTCGACTTCGACGTCGAGGGCGGCGCGATCGCCAACACCGCCGCCAACACCCGCCGCGCCCAGGCCATCGCCCAGCTGCAGAAGAACGCCGCCGCCAAGGGCAAGGCGCTCGACGTCTCCTTCACGCTGCCCGCGCTGCCCTCCGGCCTGACCCAGGAGGGCGTCGACCTGGTCGCCGACGCGAAGAAGAACGGCGTCGCGATCGGCGCGGTCAACATCATGGCCATGGACTTCGGCGACGGCGTCGCCCCGAACCCGCAGGGCCAGATGGGCAAGTACGCGATCGCCGCGGCCACCGCCACCCAGGCCCAGGTCAAGAGCGTGCTCGGACTGGACGACGCGGCCGCCTGGCGCAAGGTCGCCGTCACCCCGATGATCGGCGTCAACGACGTCGCCAGCGAGGTCTTCACCGTCGCCGACGCCAAGCAGCTCGCCGACTTCGCGGCGTCCAGGCACCTCGCCTGGCTGGCCATGTGGTCCGGCACCCGCGACAAGGCCTGCGACGGCGGGGCCAAGGCCTACGCCGATGCCAGCTGCAGCAGCATCGTCCAGCAGCCGCTGGACTTCACCCGGGCCCTCGGCGCCTACACGGGCTGAGGTGCGGGGCCGCTGAGCCCCTGGGGCTCAGGGCCTCGCAGCCCTTCCCCCGGCGGCCCCGGCCGTCCGTGCTCCGCCCGCAACGGAGTACGGCCGGTCGGGGCCAGCTCGTCACGCTGTGTGACTGGTCGTGCCCAGGCCCGGTCGGTCCGCATCCGGTATCGTCGGCGATTGGTCGAGTGGTGGACGGAGTGGACTGGTGACAGCGGTGCAAGACGAGCGCAGCCCGGTGCGGACCGCACCCGACCCCGCGCCCGCCCCCCTGTCGGACCGGCTGCGGACCGCGCTCGGCGCCCCCGTCCGCGCGTTGCGCGAGGCCCCCCGCCGACCGCTGCTGGCCGCCTCGGCCGTGGCGCTCCTGTCCCTGGTCGTGTACGCGGTGGTCCGCCACTTCGTGAACACCTCGATGGTCGACATGATCGTCTACCGGGCCGAGGGCGCCGCCGTGGCCAACGGCACCGACCTGTACGCACTGCGCGTCACCGAGTGGAACCTGCCCGCGACCTACCCCCCGTTCGCGGCCATGCTGTTCGTGCCCACCACCTGGTTCCCGATTCCGTTCCTCCGGGTGGCGATCACTCTCGGCAACCTCGGGCTGCTCGCCCTGCTGACCCACCTGTCCTTCAAGCTGGTCGGCTGGCCGCGCCGCGAACTGCGGCCGATCGGCGTCATCCTGGTCACCGGCCTCGGCGTCTGGCTCGAACCCGTCTTCACCACGCTCCGGTACGGCCAGATCAACCTCGCGCTCGCCTGCCTGATCCTCTGGGACCTCACCCGTTCGGACGCCCGCCGCAGCAAGGGCATGGCGATCGGCATCGCCGCCGGCCTCAAGCTCACCCCCGGCCTGTTCGCCGTCTACCTGCTGATCACCGGCCGGGTCCGGGCCGCCTTCGTGGCCGGCCTCACCTTCCTCGGCACCTTTCTGATCGGCGCCGTCGCCCTGCCCGACGCCACCTGGGGCTTCTGGACCAAGTACCTCTACGACTCCTCCCGGGTCGGCAAGACCGAGATCGTCGACAACCAGTCGCTGCGCGGCGCCCTCGCCCGGCTGCTGCACACCGCCGACCCCGGCACCCTCGCCACCCTCGCGGCCGGCCTGGTCGCGGTGGCCGGCCTCGCCGTCGCCGCCTGGGCCCACCGCAGCGCCCGCTGGCTGCCCCGGGCCGAGGCCTGGGGCGTCTGCTGCGCGGCCGTCACCGCCGTGCTGATCTCACCGATCAGCTGGACCCACCACTGGGTCTGGTGCGTGCCGGTGCTCGTCCTGCTCGCCACCGAGGCCTCCGTCGAGCACGCCCGCCCGGTCGGCGTCCGCCGGCTGCGTTGGCGGGCCGCCTTCTGGGCGACGCTGGTCGCCTTCCTCTCCTTCGCGATGTGGGCCGCCAAGCCGCTGGGCCCGGCCGTCCTCCACATGGGGCCGCTGCGCCAGCTGCCGACCTCGGTCTATCCGTGGGTCGGGCTCTGCTTCCTGCTCGCCGCCGCCATCCGGATAAGGGCCAGGCGACGCTCCGCCGGCGCACCGCTGGTCCGGCTGCCCGGACAGCGCGACGGCGGTGGCCCGGACGCCACCCGCGGCCGTCAGCAGGCCCCCGCGGCCCGCTGAGCCGGCGGGGGCGCGGCTCCCGTCGCGTCGCGCGGTCCCGGCCGGGCGGGTGGCCGAGGCCGTGTGCCCGGTCGAGGTCGTGCGCGTGCCGGTGGTCGTGTGCGCGCTGGTGGTTGGGCGAGCGCTGGTGGTCGTGTGCGCGCTGGTGGTCGGGCGCGTGCTCACGCAAGCAGGTCCGCGAGCGAGCCGTCCATGTCCAGCGCGGCCATCTCGCTGCCCGGCGGGACCAGCCGGTGGGCCCGCTCCAGCCAGGCCGCGACGACCGGCAGCGGCGCCTCCAGCAGGGCGTCGCCGGCCGGGGAGCTCAGCGCCAGGCAGAGCACGCTCCGCCGACCCGAGCGGGTCGGCCAGATCCGCACGTCGCCCTGGCCGCACGGCCGGAAGGTGCCCTCGACCAGCAGCTCGCGGGCGAACACCCAGGTCACCGGGGAGCCGGTGTCCAGGTGGAAGGTGATGTGCACCGCGTACGGGTCGTGGCTGCCGTAGGACAGCCGGGCCGGGACGGGGACGCTGTGCTCGGGGGAGAGCACCAGGTTCAGCTCCAGTTCGTGCTCGACCACGCTGGTGGGGCGCTCCATGATCGTCTTCCTCTCTGCCTCGGGTTCCGGCCCGGTTCCGGGCCCGGTGACCTTTGAGAGGGCGGTCCACGCCGGCTCTTACACACGTTTCCGGGATTTCTTCGGGAAGTTCGACGAGGGGCGGCGAGACGAGGCGAGACGAGACGAGGCGGGCGGGATGAGGGGTGGCGAGACGAGGGGTGGTGACCGGTGGGGTGCGCGGCGCGCGGACGCCCGCCGCGCGCCGGGACGGATCGGCCGCCTTTACCCCGGAGGGCCCTCCGCTGTCCGGTGATTGACCAACTTTCCGTCGGCACCGCGACGAGGCACTACCCTTTGTGACTGTCCGGCGACTGTCCGCCTACCAGCGGTGCCCCCACCCACGCGCGCCGGGCGGCTCGCGGGTGCGCCGGGCGGGCGTGCCGTGTCGGCCCCGCCAGGACCCGCCAGGAGAGAAGACCCCCATGACGGACCGCCCCTTCGCCGGCGCCGGCGACTCGGCCGTCGGACCCGAGCCGGGCTACTACCCCGACCCCTCCATCCCCGGCTTCGTCCGGTACTGGGGCGGCTCGGCCTGGGTGCCGGGCACCAGCCGGCTCGCACCCGCCGAGGGTGAGGTGCTGGATCCGCCCCGGTTCGCGTCCCGGCGGCCCGCCGCCGGCGCGGCGGGGACGGCGCGGGCGGTGCCGCCACCGGCGGTGCCGGAGGCGGCCGTTCCGGAGACGGCGGTCCCGGAGGCGGCGGTCCCGGAGCCGTCCTGGGGCCGGACCGCGCGCGGCGGGGCCGGGGGCGGGGACACCGGGCCGGTGTACTTCGACCAGACCACGGGCGGGGCGAAGTTCGTCCTCGGGTCGCGGGCGGCGGAGGTGATCGGCGGGCCGGTGTTCCGGACGGTCGGGGAGCCGGAGGCGTCCGAGAACCCTGAGACGCCCGGACTGGAGATGGCAGCGGTTGAGGTGCCGGTCTTCGGTGAGGCGGTCTTCGGTGAGGCGATCCTGGGCGAAGCGGTCCTTGGCGAGCCGGTGGTCGAGGTTTCGGCGGTCGGGGTTTCGGCGGTCGGGGGTGCGGCAGGTCAGGGCGAGGCGGAGGAGCCCGGCTGGCAGGTCGTTCCGCGGGCGCAGCGGGGGCTGATGGAGGCGGGAGACGAGCCGAACCGGGTCTCCTGGGGGGTGCTTTCGGGGGCGCCCGACGGGGAGGAGGGGCGCGCGAGGGAGGTCCGCGCTTCGGTTGCTGTTCCGGTCCGGCCTTCGGTCGGGGTGGAGGTGGCCGCCGCCTCCGGAGCGCCCGCGACCGTCCCGGCGGCGGTGGCGGTGCGGGAGGCGCCGTCGCCCGTCGCGTCGCCCGTCCCGGCGGCTGTGCGCGGGGCCGGGCACGCCGTCGAGCCCGCGTCCGAGCCCGCCGTACCGGCCCCGGCCCCGGCTCCGGTCGCCGCCGGAGTGGTTCCGGTCCGGGCCCAGGGCCGACCCCCCGCGCCTGCCGCGCCCGCCGGGTCGCTGCCGGTCGTACGCCCGGCCCGGGAGGCCGTCGCGCGGCGAGGGCACGCCCCGACGGCGCCTGCGCCCACCGTGCCCGCCTCCGCGACGCCCGCCGGACTCGGACGTCGGCTGGCCGCGCGCGCCGTGGACACCGTCGTACTCCTCGTGGTCGCCGTCGCCGCCGGAATCCCGCTCGGTCGCTCGGCGTCCGAGCACCTCCAGCAGAAGCTCGACCAGGCCCGGATGGCCAGTTCCCTCACCCGGCGCCAGGTCCAGGTCTGGCTGGTGGACGACGTGGTGCTGGGCAAGGTCGCGGTCCTGCTCGGCATCCTGCTCTTCGTCAGCCTGCTCTACGAGGTGCTGCCGACCGCCCGGACCGGCCAGACCTTCGGCAAGCGGCTGGCCCGGATCCGGGTGGCGGACGCCGCCGCCCCCGCCGCCCGGACCAGGCTGAGCCTCGGCCGCTCGCTGCTCCGATGGGCCGTGAGGCAGCTCGGCCTGCTGCTGCTCGTCGGCCTGGTCTGGCCCGTGTTCGACCGCCCGGCCCGGCGTGGCTGGCAGGACCGGGCCGCCCGCACCCGGGTGGTCCGCGGCTGAGGCCTCCCGGTGTGGCGGCCGGCGCCCGGCGCGGAGGCGTCATCCGGAGTGGAGGCGCCGTCCGGCCCTGGCGGCAAAACGGACAGAATGTCCCAAACGGCGAGAATGTGTGATGTTCTACTCGACGGATGAGCACTCACGACCCCTCAGGCTCCCAGCCGGAGGGGGGCGGCCAGCCCTCCTTCGACAAGCAGCCCCCGCAGCCGGGCGGCGGCACGCCGGAAGACCGGCCGTCGGACCCGAACCCGCCGTCGGACCCGAACCCGCCGTCCGCCCCGCCGCCCGCCGGCGGCCCGTCCGACGGCACCTCCGGCACCCCGTCCGGCGGCCCTGGCGCGTACGGCGGCACCTACGGCGGCCCGACCGGCGGTCAGAGCCCGCCCGGCGGCAGCCCCTACGGCCAGAACCCCTACGACCAGCCCCCGCCCGGCTACGGCCCCACCGGCTACGGAACCCCCGGCGCCGGGCCCGTCCCCGGCATGCCGCCGATCGGCAGCTGGCCGAGGCGCATCATCGCCCGACTGATCGACTACCTCCTCGTCCAGGCCGTCGCCGTGATCGTGGTGGCCCCCTTCGCCGACTTCAGCAACCGCTCCGGCGAGGTCGGCGCGTTCTGGCTCGGCTGCGGCATCTACCTCCTCTACGAGGGCGTGATGCTCGGCCGGGACGGCCAGACCCTCGGCAAGAAGGCGATGCACGTCCGCGTCGCCATGCTGATCGACGGCAACAAGCCCACCCAGAGCGCCGCCTGGACCCGCGCGGCCGTCTACATCCTCCCCGCCGTGATCTGCTGCGCCGCCTTCTGGTGGATCATCGACGGGATGTTCGGCGTCTTCGACAAGCCCTACCGGCAGTGCATCCACGACAAGGCCGCGAAGACCGTGGTGGTGACCACCGACTGACCGGACGAGCGGGCTGCGACGCCCGGCGGCGGACTGGCGTTGCTAGGGCGCGTATTCGGTCGTGATCAACGGGTCCGGGTGAGGTCCTTGATCCAGATCATCGCGCCACGGAGGTGGAGGCCTGCGAGGTAGCTGTC